>DATKJY010000364.1:0-3402 GCA_035543175.1 Candidatus Acidiferrum sp. | reverse complement strand
GGCGATGAATACTAATTCCGGGTCGACGATTTGGCGAAGGTTTTTCGCAGTGTGGAAGAACTCGGCCTCGTCCATGGGCACGAATCCCCAGTTGTTCGCCCAAGCTTGATTGTAGACGGTCAGCATCCGCTTCACTTCGTTGTCGTAGTCTTTCAGATTGAGCGGTCTGAGCGTAATCTCGGCCCGCTTTTTCAACCGTTCAACCACTTTCATCACGCGGTCTGAAATCAGGTCATCTTTCGTAATCAGAAATGCGATCAGGTCCATGACCTTCTTGAGACCGAATTTTTCTGCCAGCCTCGGCTGATAAGGCAAATTCCAGCTCATCATGACGGTCGGCGGGCGGTCGAATCCTTCGACGAGGAAGCCAATCTCGTGGTTGGTCGAGAAATTCATGGGCCCGCGCATTTTCTCCATCCCCTCTTTCTTGAGCGTGATCATGGCCACTTTCAGGAGTTTGGAGGCGATTTCGTAGTCGTCGGGGGTGTCGAAAAAGCCGAAGAACCCGACTTTCTCGTGATGGTATTCATTATGATTGTAATTGACGCACGTCGCAATACGTCCGCACACCTCGCCGTCGCGCATGGCGAGAAACAGTTTCGCCTTGGCGCTCTTGTAAAAGGGATTTTTCTCGAAATCGAAAAACTCCCGGCGCTCCATAAGTAGTGGGGTTACGTAATTGGCCTGCCCCTTGTACAGGGCGTTAGGATAGACAATAAACTGCCTGAGTTGCGAAGGAGATTCGACCTGGACAACTTCGATATTCGGCATACGATAACTCATTTAATGAGGCCCCGTTTTCGCCCGACTCGCGCCATAACTTCGACCACGCGGTCCAGATGCTCATCGGTGTGCGTGGCGGTATAGGAGGTGCGAATCATGGCTTGCCCGGGCGGAACCGCCGGGCTAATCACCGGATTAGTGAATACACCATTGTCGAAGAGGTCTTTCCAGAAGGCAAATGTATCCAGATCTTCGCCAACCACGATCGGGACGATCGGGGTGGCCGAATGGCCTATGTTATATCCAAGATCTCTGAATTCACGCTGCATGCGGCGGGCGTTGCGCCAGAGATGCTCGCGTCGCTCCGGCTCGGTCTGAATGATCTCCAAGGCTGCCAGAACCGCCGCTGCCGACGAAGGCGTAATCGAAGCTGAGAAGATCAGGGATCGGGCAGTGTGCTGGATGTAGTTAAGCACGCTCTCATCGCCGGCCACAAAGCCACCAAGGGAGGCAAACGATTTGGAGAATGTCCCCATGATCAGGTCCACTTCATCCGTCACGCCAAAATGCTCGGCCGTGCCGGCGCCGGTCGGGCCAAGCACGCCGATCGAGTGGGCGTCGTCTACCATCACCCGCGCGCTATACTTGTGAGCGATCCTGACCAGCTCGGGGAGCTTGATAATGTCACCTTCCATCGAAAAGACACCGTCGACAACGATCAGAATTCCGCCGCGACTGTTTATAGTGCGGACATTGGAAAGGACCCGCTCAAGATCCTCCATGTCGTTATGGGCGAATTTGTAAGTTTTGCCGTACGAGAGGCGGCAACCGTCGACAATACTCGCATGATCCTGGCGATCGATGATGAGAGCGTCGTTCTTGCCGACCAGACAGGAGATGGCGCCGAGATTGGTCTGGAAGCCGGTCGAGAACACGAGGGCTTTCGGCTTCTTGACGAATGCCGCCAACCGACGTTCCAGTTCGAGATGAAGGTCGAGGGTGCCATTGAGGAACCGGGAGCCGGTGCAACCCGAACCGTAATCATGAGCCGCCTTGGCCGCCGCTTCCTTGACTTTGGGGTGGTTTACCAAACCCAGGTAATTGTTGGAGCCTACCATAATGCACCGGTGGCCGTCGACAAGGACCTCGTCGCCGGGCGCGGTTTGAATAGGATGGAAATAGGGATAAATCCCCAGTGCTTTTACTTTCTGGGGTTCGGTAAACTCAAAGCACTTCTCAAACAGGTCAAGGTATGTGACGTCTGCCTTGTGTTCGGCCTGCAAGCAAGCTCCTTTTGCGTGGGTTCGTGAGTTTAACTACAAACCATCACTAAACCGCTTTTATCCCCACTTGTCAAGCAAATAGGTTATGCACCGCATCCCGTTGGCCACTTTCGACTTGCTCATTCCGATCAAGGCCGGGCATGGTAGCCATAACCGATCCGAACCGAAAAGTTCCCGATGCCGTGTCCATTCAGCGAAACCGGTATCTGCCAGGTAGCCGACATGCTCTCGAAATGCTCGGCCATTCCGGTCTGCATGAGCTGGCCGGCGTCCTTGCCGACCATCACGATATCCCGGCCATCAGCCGAATTAGGGTCAAGCCAGTATTTATACATGAGAGACCTTCCCCCGAATAAGTGCAGAGCGGTCGTATTTGCCGGGCCGGTGCGTTTGTTATAGAACGCCAGTTCGCTGGCGATTGAATACAGATCGGCGCCCAACACCAGCGGCTGCCGGCCGGTGGATTCCGTAGTCTGTTCGACAATCTGCCCTACCTGTTCCCCAAGCTCTCGGTATCCTGCGATATCCTTCATTGATTCCGGGTAGCCGATCCCCGGCAGGCCGGGGGTGAGATAGTTCAAAGCCAGAGCGTAGAGCACCGTCATAATCGCGATAGTAGGCATCCAGCATTTTGGAAGGATACTTTCGGGATGACCTTTCCTCGGACGCCGTGAGATCAGCCATGCGACGGCCGGAAGGATAGCCAGCCAAGCGGGACCGGTCCAGTTCAGTTTGGGTTCATGGGTGAGGCTGAACAGGACGAACACGGCCAAAGGAACAAGTGTAAACGTGAGTGCAAACAGGCGCAGACGCGAAAGTGTCCGGTCATCTGGACCGGATTCGACGTCGGCGGATTTCGGAAAGCGAAACATGGCCACAATCGCAGCGATCAGGCCGGTCGGAGTCAGGAGAAAGAGCGCCGAGCCCAGAAGCAGGTGGAGGGAGAAATGCGAGGTTTCGTTGAGCCGTCGTGAGCTCTGAAACAGGAATGACACCCACTCATGCTGCGAGTTCCAGTAAATAACCGGCGAAAAAAGCGCCAGAGAGATAATGACGGCCAGATACGGTTGCGGTCGCTTCAACCAGTTGCGTGCGTCGCCGTCGAGCAACATATAGACCAGCGCCGCCGGGCCGAGGAGGGCGACCGTATATTTGGAGAGCATCCCAAGTCCGACGCAGATTCCGACTCCGAGCCAGGCGCGCGAGCGCCCTTTGATTAGCGCGCGGTACAGATACAAAAGGGCTCCGGCCCAGCAGGCCGTGAGGGGGGCGTCAGGTGTGAGAATTATCGCAATACCGAAAAAGAATGGCAGTGTAGACGTCAGTAACAGCATCCAGAAGGCAGCAGCGCGACCGAACATCTCTTTAGTCAGCTTGAATGCGAACACGGCAGCCA
>DATKJY010000363.1:0-4951 GCA_035543175.1 Candidatus Acidiferrum sp. | reverse complement strand
CGTTTGACCGGAATCTTGCGCCACTGCTCCTGCGGTTTCAACTGCACCATCGTCTCGAGCATGGAAAGCGGCGCCGGATCGGTAGCCGTCTCCGAGCGGCCGGCTTTGCCGTACACGGTCACGACCTCGGGGAACGATTTGATAACCCGGTCCTGGAACTGCATGTACTGCTTGGCTTCTTCTATCGAGATATTGGGGAACGTGGTCGGCATGTACAGGATGTCACCCTCATTGAGCGGCGGCATAAACTCGGAGCCGATTTTCGGAATCATCGGTAACGCCGAAATGATCGCCATGAGCCCAATCGCGATAGTCGTTTTCGGATTCCTCAGCGCCACATAGACGAACGGCTTATAGAGCGAAATGAGAAATTTCGAAACGGGATGCTTGGATTCGGGGTGAACTTTCCCTTTCAGGAAAGTCGTCATCAGTGACGGCGCCAGCGTAATGGCGAGAATCGCCGAAAAAAACATGGCGAATGTCTTGGTGTAAGCAAGCGGCTTGAACAGCTTGCCCGCCTGTCCCGTCAGAGCAAAAATCGGAAGGAACGCAATCGTGATGATCAGAAGCGAATAGAATATCGGCGGGCCGACTTCTTTGGCCGCAGCGATGATGACATCCTCCCGATTCACTCCCGGCGGCATCTTTTCCAGCCGTTTGTGAGCGTTTTCGACCAGCACAATGCTGGCGTCCACCATGGCGCCGACCGCAATCGCAATACCCCCAAGGCTCATAATGTTGGAGTTGATCCCCAGATAATACATTGGAATGAATGACAACCCCACCGCCAGCGGCAGGATCAAGATCGGCACCAGGGAGCTTCCAAAATGAAGGAGGAACATGATGATGATGACGGCGACGACGATCCCTTCCTCAATCAAGCTGTGCTTGAGCGTGTGAATAGCGCGATCGATGAGGTTGCTGCGATCATACACCGGCTTCAGGATTACGCCTTTGGGGAAAGTCGGCTGAAGTTCGACAATCTTCTCTTTCACGCGATTAATAACATCGAGCGCGTTTTCACCGAATCGCATGATAACCGTGCCGCCGACTGTTTCGCCGATACCGTCAAGTTCGCCGACTCCGCGGCGGATATCCGGGCCGAATGAGACATTGGCTACGTTGCCCAGCAGAATCGGCGTGCCGGACGGGCTGGAGCCGAGGCTGATTTTGCGAATGGCGTCCAGGTTCTGCACATAGCCACGACCGCGGACATAGTATTCGCGGCCGGTCATTTCGATCACACGAGCGCCGACATCGTTATTGCTCGCCCGAAGAGCGCGGCTGACATCGAGAATCGACAGCCCGTAGGCACGCAATTTGGCCGGGTCCACCTCAACCTGATACTGCTTTTGATAGCCGCCGATGCTGGCGACCTCCGAGACGCCAGGCACCGATGCGAGCGCATAGCGAAGATTGTAATCCTGAAACGTCCGCATCTCAGCAAGGTCATGCGTGCCCGAAGTATCCACCAGCGAGTATTGGAACACCCAGCCGACCGAAGTCGCATCCGGTCCGATGACAGGGGAGACGCCGGAGGGAAGTTTCCCTTCAAACTGTTTCATGTATTCCATCACGCGACTTCGCGCCCAATACATGTCGGTGCCGTCTTCGAATACGACATAGACGAACGACATCCCGAACATCGAATACCCGCGCACGGCCGTCACGTGCGGGGCAGACAGGAGCGCCGTCACGATGGGATATGTAACCTGGTCCTCGACCAGATCGGGGCTTCGTCCCATCCATTCGGAGTAGATAATGACCTGCGTGTCGGAAAGGTCCGGTATGGCGTCGAGCGGCACATGCGTAAGCGCGTACCACGACCCGATCGCTGCGAACACGCACGCAATTACGATTACGGAACGGTTCCGGGCAGAAAATTCTATGATTGACCGTATCATGACGTCAGCTCTAATACTTAGTGATCGTGCCCTTCGTGCTCGCCTGTCGATGTCCCGCCCATGCCGACCATGGCGGCTTTAAGGCGGCTTTCCGAATCAATTAGGAAATTGGCGCTGGTAACGACCTGCTCCCCTTCGCTCAGGCCGGACAGAACCTCAACCCAGTCATCCGTGGATCGTCCAAGTGTGAGCAGGCGTGGCTCGAAATGTTTGCCCTCTGTTACGGCGAACGCATATTTCGTCCTGCCGCCGTCCATGACAGCATCGTGCGGAACGGCCAGCACTTCGTTCCCGCCCTGCTGCAGCACAGCCACTTCCGCGTACATGCCGGGTCGGATTTTCATGCCGGGATTCGAAAACTGAAGGCGCACCTTCATTGTCCGCGTCTGCTCGTCAACCGTCGGATACATGAATGACACAGCGCCGTCGAATTGCTCACCCGGGAAGGCGGTCAGCGTCATTGTCGCCTTCTGGCCGACTTTCATCGAGGCTGCATCCTGCTCGTACAAATCTGCCAACACCCAAACCGATCCCAGATCGGCAATGGAGAACAGGCTCTGATCCGGACCGATATACTGCCCCTTGACGACTGATTTCTCGAGCACATATCCGGAGAACGGGCTACGGATCAATAGTTCAGAGCCTGCGGAGCGCGCTGTATCTAATTCCTTCATCTCTTCAGAAGGAATGCCGAGCAAATGTAAACGCTGAGTTGCCGCATCGAGCAACTGCTTACGCATGTCGGTAAGACCCGGATCGCTGGAAACGCGATTGACGCCGTCGCGCGCTACAATAAAGTCTTGCTCCGCCTGGTACAGATCCTGACTGTAGACCGACAGGAGCCTGTCGCCGCGTTCCACATGCTGACCAGTCTGATCGACATAGAGCTCTTTCACCCAGCCATTGAAGCGGACCTGGATGTTGGCCAGTTTAGTTTCGTCGGGAGTAACATATCCGACTAATTGGAGGTCATTCTGAAGGGTTCGACGTTCAACGCGTCCGGTCCGCACACCGATCAGTTGAAGCCGCTCCGGCTCAATCGTGATCGGAACAAGTCCGGGCACGGGCGCGCTTCCCATGCCGCTCATGCTGTGATCAGAGCTCGACCGCACCGGCGGTGCAGGGGTACCCATCCCCGGCGTGTTGGCCATGCCGGTGTCGCTCGATACCTCTGCCACCGGAGTAACGACACCCGTCACCTTTTCGAGATTCATCCCGCAAATCGGGCATTTCCCCGGGACCTCGGAGATGACCTGAGGGTTCATCGGACACGCGTACTGGCCGATCCTGGCGACTGCCGGTGTCGCAGTCGGGGCGGCCGGAGCATCGACGGCCGCCGACACCACGCCGAGGCTGTCCTTTTCCTGCTTGGTGATCGGGACGAGCGTCATGCCGCAGATCGGGCACTCACCCGGCTGGTTGCTGATATAGGTCGGGTGCATGGAGCAGTGATAGAGCACCTCGTTAGAGCTTGAGTACGAGCCGGTCGCGACACCGAAGTAACTCAGGACCATTACCATCGCGAAAGTAGTCATGGTGCCGAGGATAATCCATCGTATGGTGGCCATCGTCTTCACGTATGGCGGTGGCGCTTCTTCGCCTTCGGGTAACGGCTCATGGGCCATCGGGTCATATTCTTCATGATGTTCCGACATCGTCATATCCTCATCGCAACGTGTTGTGCTCAGTCGTATTCTGTGACCACTGAGCGGGGTCGGTGACATATTTGCCTATCTCTGCAAGGGTTTTTGTCAGTTCGTTCTGAAGTCGCTCTGATTCCAGCCGGTCGCGGTAAATTGAGGTCGCGTAGCTTAGCACGGTCGTCAGGCTCGTGCGATTGGCGACATAATGCGCGAGCGCGCCGCGGTAGGCATCCTGGTCGGTCGGCACGATGCGTTCGCGATATAGCTGAACGCTCTGAGAGTAATGGAGCGCGTGCAAGTGCAGGGCGCGAAGTTTTGCTTCGATCTCCCGCCACATCTGGGCAGCTTCGACGTTGCTGCTGTTCTTCATGGCGTCCATCGAAAGCGCCATCTTGCCCTGTTGATGACCCGAAAATATCGGGAGCGACAGCGTCGCCTGAAACCCCACCATGTTATCCTGTTTCATCGTTCCCATGTCGGAACGGATGCCGTAATTGGCGGACAGACCGAGCATCGGCCATTGCATGCGACGGGAAGCTTCACTGGAGAGCGCGTAGGATTGAGCCTGATGCTGAAGCTGCAATAGCGGGGGATAGGTCGTGTGCGCCGTCGCCAGCCACTCATCCGGTGTCATGGGGATTGTCTCGGCAGTCGGCGCAGCTAAGGGCGGCAGTGAATCGGTAGGATTCAACCCGCGGAGCGAATTCAGATTCCAGCGCGCCTCCTGCACATCGGATTCAGCCATGATCAACTGCGATTGCATCCGCCAGAGTTCTGCTTGAGCCGCAAGCAAATCTTCCTGTCCGGCCTGGTTGGCCGTGACCCGGGCGCGCGTCGATGACACTACTTGGTCAAGGAGTTCATATTGCGAGGTCAGATCATTTACGATCTGAAGCCTGTAGTAAAGGTCCGAAAATGCGATGCGGGCAGTCGTCGCGAGATCTATCTCGGTAAAGTGCGTCTGCTCCGCAGCAGCGCTCGCCTCGGCTTCGGCAGCCTGACGCTGTAAACCTTTCTGGCCGGCGTACGGAATATTCTGAGAAAGCCCGATCATCCGCATGGTCATCGGGTCCATCTTGATATCGAATGAAGTCGGCAGGTTCACCACGCCGAGCATGAGCATCGGGTCATCCCAAGCACCGGCAGGACCAATTTTCGCATTTGCCGATTGCTCCATGTAGCGCGCTGCGGCGACACGATCATTGTGCTTGATGACGTCGCTTATCACTTGCCCGACCCGGAGACTGTCAGAGGTCATCGTCTGGGCCGATAGGCTGCTTGAAGCCGTCAGGCAGAGTAACACCGAGATCCAGATCGAACTTGTTAATGATTTCGTTTCCATGGCGAAAACTACAGTGCAAGACGCGTGCCGGTATTGGGCGGCATGTAAGTGATTGTATGGTA
>DATKJY010000362.1:0-3521 GCA_035543175.1 Candidatus Acidiferrum sp. | reverse complement strand
CATAACCTTCTCCCCTCGTTTATGAACGAGGGGGTCGGCTGGGGATTTGCGATGTCGGTGCTCACGAACCTGTTGTTCGGACCGCAGATGATGTTTTTCCACCGGCTCGAGGATAACCTGATCATGTGGCGGAAAGATTTCGCCGGCATCACCACCGCCTGGTGGACGCTTATATGGTTCTGGATTCCGGCGCACACGGTGACATTCAGTCTTCCGGCCGAATACCAGATCGGGCTGGCGGCGCTCTGGTCGATCGTGTTGGGGCTGATGCTTGGGTTGGCCAAGAAACAGAAATGACACTTTTCGCCGGGCCGGGAGGGTGACGATATGATCAGATCGACACTCTGCCTTGCGCTCGTGTTGACGTTTGCGGGCCCGTCGATGTCTCAGACGAACTTATCGGGCCGAGACAGCCTTCATGTCGAGAGCCCGTTTTCGTGGGAGTACCCGAAATTAGTTGGGCGGGATATCGGCCATGTGGTTTCGGCGCCGGCTCACTGGAGTGGGGGGCAGTGGCTGTCGTTCACAATTCAAACAGGGGCTGTCATCGGCACCGCGGCGGCGCTGGATAAATCGGTCAGAACGTTCGCACAGGACAACCGGAGTAATACGTCAAACAAGATAGCCGATCAGTTCAACCGGTTCGGGTCGAGCTATCCGTCGTTTGCGCTAATTGGGTTTTACGTGGGGGGAGCAGTTTTTCACAAACAGACTGCAAAGATGGTGGCGCTGGATGGCGGCGCGGCAACGTTGATCGCCTCGGTGGGGATCACGCCGCTTCTGAAAGAACTGTTCGGGCGACACCGGCCGTACTATAACGACGGTCCGTTCAAGTTCAGCCCGTTCAGCATACATGAGTCGTTTCCATCGGGGCACTCGACGCGGGCGTTTGTAACAGCATCTGTAATCGCCGCTCATTACCACCAATTCTGGATAAAAACAGTAGTGTATACGCTGGCGACGATGGTTGCCTATGCGCGGGTGAACTACAATGTTCATTTCGCTTCCGATGTACTGGCCGGAGCCATGATCGGAATTTCGGCCGGGACCGCGGTGGTGCATTTCAATAGACAGGCGCGAGCTTCCGATTGAGTGAAATCATCAAAGAGACACATTAATCCTTGATTTTGTAAATTCGGGCGTATATGTATTAATCTCACTGGGAGATTTTTCACAAATCGATACAGCCTCTTCAAAGAAAGGAAACAGGAGCATATGAAACTCACAGTCAGCTTGCTGGCGCTGGTTGTACTGGTCGCGGTGTGTGGCTATGCTCAGACACCTCAGCAGACGACGCCTCCGACCCCGCCCCCCGCGCCTGAGCAGACCTTGAAGGCCGAAGTGCAGGTGTGCACCGGAATCACCGATCGCATGCCGACCGGAGGCGGGACAAGCTTCGGAGCCGATGTCGGCGCACTGTATTGCTGGTGCAAGATTACCGGCGCCAAGACGGAAACAACCATCAAGCACGTGTGGTCATTCAACGGCAAGGAAATGGCGAGCGTGGAGCTTCCGGTCAAGAGCGTGGCCTGGCGCACGAACAGCCAGAAGAAGATCCTACCGGCGTGGACCGGCAACTGGGAAGTGAAAGTAGTCGATGCGGCCGGAAATACCCTGGGAAGCGTAGCCTTTACGGTCGGAGCTGCGGCACCAGCGGAGGCGCCGAAGCAGTAAGACCGATCTGACAGGTGCATCACAGCAAATGAAACGGGTCTCTCCGTACAGGAGGGACCCGTTGTTCTGTCCGCTGATCTGGTCAAAATTTACAGGCCGGTCACGTTGTCCTTTGATAACACACTGTAGAAGTGATTGAAATAGAGGCGGTCGGGACGAGCAGCAAACGGCCCGAGGCGGAACGTCGTGTGACTTCCCTTGATCGGCTGCTGGACAAACGTGCTCCGACCACCTTCGGTGACCAGCATGATAACCGGCATCGAAAACTGTTCGTCCACGCCTGATGTATGGACGGTGACGTTCATGTAGTACTGGCCGTCCTTGGCCTGAATGCTGTAGTTGACGTCGTATTGCGGAATTCCGGTGCCGTACAGCCAATATTTGAAGAAATTGTCCAGGTCGGTACTGCAGTATTTCTCAGCCAGTCGAGTGAAATCATAGTTGGTGAATGTCCGGCTGTTCATCGTAATGATCAGCTCGTGCAGGAACTTCATGAACTGATCGTCGGAGTGATTTTTCAAATCGAACATGAGCCACCGAAGCATATGCAATACCCACACGCCCTTGCTGTTGAGAGTCGTCGGCAACGCCCGGGATCCGACCGCCAGCGGCATGTCGCGTCCGCGCTCGGAAACCGTGTAAAGAGCGTTTCGCTGGCTGAGCATATTTGTGTAAAACACTTCTGAGCCAAGGTTGGCTTGCAGCGCCATCAACGCGAGGTAGCCGGGGACGGCATACGTAAGCCAGGTCTCGCGATCCGACGCAGGTTGGGCCGCTCCGCCCAGCCATTGAGTGGCGATCGCCTGGCTGGCGACCAGATGAAAGCCGCCCAACTCATCGTGTATGCTGGGCTGCCACGGCAGGTAGACAAGGCCAGGCATGTGAAGCGCGATGCCTTCGGGAAATATAAAAGTCTCAAATGCTCCCGGCGGGGCGCCGAAATGGTCAATGAAATAGTTAGTCGCTTTCAGACTCGCATCTTCATAGAGTTTGTTACCAACCGATGTGTAGTGAGTAGGTCTGAGAATGTTGATGGTCGATCCCATTGACGCAGCCAACGTGGTCGTATCATAGCCGCTGGCGAATCCCTGGAAGAGATACTTGGAATACGGGCGGGAGGATTCAATGGTCATTACTTCGTTCTTACCCTGGGTCTCGGTTTTCCCCCAGTCCGGCACGAGGTAGTTATATCCAGAAGGGTAGCGAAGCGTCAAGGTATGCAGCACCGACACCGGATTCTCGACGTACGGCAGCGAGTAGGTGAAGTTGAACCCTTTGTACCAGACGGAGAGCTTCAGCGTGTCCCCTCTGTGCGCATATTGCGGCAGAATCACTCCGAAGAAGATGAAATCGCGGCGGCGATAATAGTCAACCGGCTGACCGTTGCAATAAACCGAATCAATTTTCAGGTTTCGATGGAGAAACAATGAGACAAACTTCATGCTGTCGGTGTTAACGATCAGCGAAATATCGCCCCGGCCGTGTTCGATATGCATGCCGTCGAGTCCGCCCATCTCAAAGTCACCGCGCTTGGCGACACAGGTGGTCGGCCAGTCGATATCGGACATCATACTATCGGCGCTTATCTGACGACTTTGGCGCTGGAGAACCACGCCATCGACAACCCGAATATCACCGCCTTCGAATTCATAGCCCACGTGAACCGGATCGGCCTGATTGGGATCGTAGGTGAAGGTGTATCGCCCGAAATTGACCCAGAAGTAACCATCGGCGTTCCGTTCATAGGCTGAGCGTAGCAGTTCGAAATAGTTGTCGACCGGGTGATCGACCATCGGCTTGAAGAACAGTTCCCCCTGCGCCTGTTTTGAGGAGTTGAACTGCCGCCA
>DATKJY010000361.1:0-3503 GCA_035543175.1 Candidatus Acidiferrum sp. | reverse complement strand
CTGCGGAAACCGCGGCCGGAGAACAAAGGAAATTGTTTTCCGTTGTACGTTTGAGAACAAGTAATTGTATAGGAGACAACATATGAAGCGTTTCTTACCGGTCTTTGCAATCATGGCCGTGCTTCTGGGGGCAGTGGGGATGGCACAGGCGGTTAATCCATTTGCCATCAGTTTGGAGAGAGTCGACGGTCTCAAGAGCCCGGGTACCGATACGGTATTGACCGGCGTTACCATTCGCTGGATCATTCGCGTGCAGAATGACAGCACCCCGAGCTTCAATTTCAGCAACGGCTTCCGCGTCTATTCGCCCAACGGCGCTACGTGGGACAGCACCAGAGGCGATACGCTCGGACGGATTCCTGGTCCCCCGGTGCACGCCATATTTGGCAAGGCCTATTTCGACATCCAGTACGCCGTAAATAGTTTCAGCGCCGACGGCCTGCTTTCCGATACTATCGGTTTCATCGCCGCCAAGATCGCCTCTCAGGGTCTTTATCCAGGCCTGAATGATACCGTGTGGGGCGTGTACGCATACAACATCAGCACGGCTTCTCATAAAGATTCCATTTGCATCGATTCAGCCTGGTTCCGCCCGGGCGGTACCTGGAAATGGGCCGCATCCGGAGGTGTTAATAGATTCCCGAGCTGGGATGGACCGCATTGCTATCTGATTTGGAATCCTGCGGCCGATGTCCGCTCGGTCGACGATGGGTTACCGAAAACGTTTACGCTGAGTCAGAACTATCCGAACCCGTTCAACCCGAACACGATTATCAAATTCGACATTCCGGTGAACTCCAAAGTCAACCTGACGGTGTACAACGTGCTCGGCCAGAGAGTGAAGACGCTGGTCGACCAGGACTTGACAGCCAAGCACTACGAAGTCGACTGGGATGGTACTTCAGATGCCGGCGTGAAGGTCGCATCGGGCATCTACTTCTACAAGATCGAAGCTGGGAATTTCATCCAGACCAAGAAAATGGTGATGCTGAAGTAGCCTTCAATTTTCCAAAATACCCAAAAACCCCCGACCGATGGCCGGGGGTTTTTTGTTTGTGGACAATTCGGCCCGTTTCGCGATTTTAAGCTATTGGCGTATAATATCTTATACGATTTGTGTTGACATCGGAAAGCGCTTTCGTTATTCTGAAAGGCTTGAAACTTCAGTAGAGAATAACGTAACTTATTGAATATTAAGGCCTTAGTATGTTAGGGGTTATCGGCAACAAATTCTCGATCGGTAAAGAGACCTACCAGCCCTATTCCGCTGAACTGCATTACTTTCGAATCGACAAACGGTACTGGTCGATCTGCTTTGAACGCATTAAACGAGCCGGATTTCGGATCATCTCGACCACCGTGCCGTGGAATATTCACCAGGATGAAGCAAAATACATCGATTTTAACGGATCACACGACCCGCGAAAGGACCTTATTGTATTTCTCGAACTGGCGCGAGAGTTCGCGTTCAAGGTGATTCTCCGACCCGGTCCCTGGGTCGCCGCGCAGGTTCCATACGGCGGGTTGCCCCGGACCCTGTTTAACGACATTAAGCTATTCGCGCGGGATTCGGCCGGCCGTGAGGTCAAGCTGCCGGATACTTATGGTGTGGAAGGCGGCTACCTGCCGAGCTACATGCATCCCAATTTCCAGTTCCACCTCAAGAACTATTTCAAGGTCTTCATCGAGACGACCAAGAACTATGTCCACCCCCGGGGTCCGATCTTTATGATCGAGCTGGATTACGAGACGTCGTTCGGTCGCATGCTTGATCCGGACAAAGCCGACTACAATCCTGATGTCCTGGCCCGGTATTTCCCGCCGTTTTTGGAGAAGCAATACGGCGAGATCAAGAAGCTCAATGCCCGGTATCACGAGAAGCACGATTCTTTTGCGACCGTCGAACCGCCGCGCAAGTTCACCGACCTGACGTTTGACGATTATCCCAAGGTCCTGGACTGGTTCAAATTCCGTGAATACGTGCTTAATTCGTACCTCGAAGTACTTGAGGATACGTTTAAGTCGTATACAGTCGAGCCGCTCTTCTTCCGTTCGCTCTATTTTGCCCCCGGCGAACTGCTCCCGGCATTCAATCTCGTGCCCGAGGACCGCTCGCCGTTTTTGGGGGCCAATGTGTTTCCCGAAGGCAACTACTTCGATCTGTCCAATAAGGCTCGCTTTTTGAGGGCAGAGTACGGATTCGCTTTCGCCTCGTCCTTTTGTTCCGGAGCCGCCGCCACCGATCCGTCCCGCGAAGAGGCCATCGCCCCCGTGACCGACAACGCGCGCCGCTTTTACTATGCGGCCGGGCTGTCGTCAGGACTCAAGGGCATGAATCACTACATGTTTGTGGACCGGGATAAATGGTATGGCGCCCCGCTCCACAACGACGGTACCGTGTCCGATGGCTACGAAGTCGCCAAAAACTTCAACACCCTGATCTCCTCGATCGGCTTTGATGAAATGGAGCCGAAACAGGAAATCGCCGTGGTAGCCAGCCGACTCTACTACTGGCTGCGGCGTACTACCAGCCAGAAGGAGTTCCCGTACGTTAAGAGACTGCTTGATGATTCCACGGCCGGGTTCTGCCGGGACCTGATGCGACTCAAGCTAAACTACGCCATCCGCGAAAACCGCCTTTTCGATTCCCTTAGTTCGTACAAGGCGCTGTTCGTTCCCGCCACTGAGGTTATGGCCGAGAAGGATCAGGAAGCCCTGGTCGAGCTGGCCAAAGCAGGCGTGACAATCATTATGTGCGGATTGATGCCGAGATTCGATGAGAATTTCAAAGAGTGCCAGGTGCTGGCCAATCATTTCCGCATCAAAACGACCGCGGACTATCATATCGGCGCCATCGCGCACAAAAACGGCACCTTTCCGACCTACATCTACGGCTCGATTCGGCCGGCCGATGACGGCAAAGTCAAGAAGCTGGCGCAGGAGGGGACCAAGATTGTCGCGGTCAGTTCGGCCAGGTTCAAGGGGACGTTCTGCCTGTTTGCGTTTGATGTTGCCTCCGGTGGTAACCATCAGAAACTCGCGTTTCTTGAGTCGATTCTTTCCGGCGAAGGCATCAACTCGCACCTGTATTGCAGCGATCCTTCGGTGGATCTGTCGTTCCAGGTGGGCGAGAAGAAGGGGATTTTGTTTGTTGTCGTCCCACCGCCTGGAGAGCTGTCAGACGGGTTTGAGCCAAAGCAGAAAGAGGTCATCGTTCGCGCCGACCTCAAAGAGCTTGGCTTCTCAGCCGCACAGGTGAAGTTGACCAATATCCTTCATGGTGAGACGGCCGAGCCGATCAAGACGACCTCGAAAGAGCTCAAGGACGGCATTCCGCTGCTTGTGAATTTCCCGGACGGCCTGATATTCGTTGTCGAGAAACGCTCGTAACGCACGACTTCTACTTCGAATCGTTTAGATAACCGTCGCACACGCACGTGTGCGGCGGTTATCTTTTGATGCAAGGAGTTATAGAGAAGATACACGACCACCGGTAAGGTCGT
>DATKJY010000360.1:0-8253 GCA_035543175.1 Candidatus Acidiferrum sp. | reverse complement strand
CTGACGCTGACCGCGCCGGAGATGACCGTCCTCGTCGGCGGTTTACGCGTGCTGAACGCGAACTTCGGGGGATCTAAACATGGCGTTTTCACCAAACGGCCGGAGACGCTTACCAATGACTTCTTCGTGAACCTGCTCGATATGCGCACCGTGTGGAAGCCAACCGCGGAAGACGAAGATGTTTTCGAAGGGCGTGATCGCGCATCGGGCGAACTCAAGTGGACCGGCACCCGCGTCGACCTCGTTTTCGGTTCGAATTCCCAGCTCCGGGCCGTGGCGGAAGTCTACGGATGTGCAGACTCTCAGGAGAAATTCATGCACGACTTTGTCGCGGCGTGGGACAAGGTCATGAATCTTGATCGCTTCGACCTTGCCTAACCTACGAGTAGCACTTGAAGAATCTGGAGGTTGACTTAGTCAACCTCCAGAATTCCAGTCAAAATGATCTGTCATCCGCTACAACACTGCAGGTTCAGGCAAGCCGCCCTACAAACTATACCATTCACGACCGTTAACATTGATAGCGTCTAAGTGATTGGTCGATAACGACTTAATAGCGACTCCGACCTCACTCTCCCCAAACTTCTGTGAGCTTCAGCTCTATAATCCGAGTACACTATGCGACAATTGTCGGGACGCGATCGAAGGCAATAAAATGCGATAGGTACTCACAGAGAATTGTCAGGGCATAGACACGTGTAACAAAACATCCAACACTAACTCGACCTAGCCCAAATCATTCTTGGAGAAGCCTATCTTAGTCTTGCGTTTTTGCAACCGAATCTTGTACCATGTGGCCGGGAGCCGCGGACACAATGCCCGCCGCACGACAAATCTCTATCGGTCTTGGAGTAGAAAATGAAAGAAGTAAGAGCTATTCTCGTCACGCTCGCTGTTGCCGTTTCCCTCCTAGTCGTTAGCACATACGCCGGCACCAAACCGTCCGAAGGATTAATTCCGGTCAAAGGTGGCAAAGTCTGGTACCGGATCGTCGGCTCTGGCAAAGGGACGCCGCTCTTGGTCCTCCACGGTGGCCCCGGCGTACCCAGCTATTATCTCAAACCGCTCGCCGCACTTGGCGACGACCGCCCGGTCATCTTCTACGATCAACTCGGCGCTGGACACTCCGACACCACCAGCGACACCACGCTGTTTACCATGCCTCGTTTTCTGGACGAACTTGCAACTGTCCGCAAGACCCTCGACCTGAAGGAAGTTCACCTCTACGGTCATTCGTGGGGATCGATGATGGTCGTAGATTATCTTTTGACCAAACCGTCGGGCGTAAAAAGCTGCATCCTTGCCGGAGCGGCGATGAGCATTCCGCGCTGGCAGCATGACGCTGACAGTTTGGTCAAGACACTTCCCGATTCTGTGCAGCAAGTCATTCAAAAGAACGAAGCCGCGGGGACCACCCAGTCCCCTGAATATCAGCAGGCGGTGATGACCTTCTATCAGATGTATCTGGCGCGCAGACTCCCTTGGTCGGCCGATCTGGACAGCAGTCTGTCGCAGATCAACGGCGCGCTGTATGCCTACATGAACGGCCCGAGCGAATTCGCAATCACCGGAACTTTTCGTGACTACGACCGCACGACCCAGCTCAGACAGATTGCCATCCCGACACTATTTATTTGCGGGCAGTATGATGAAGCTGTTCCTTCGACCGAAAAATACTTCCAGAGTCTGGTTCCCAAAGCGGAGTTAGTGGTTGTTCCCAACAGCGCTCATTTGGCGATGCAGGACAATCCGGAGTTTTACGTGAATGCGTTGCGCAGTTTTCTTCGCAGGGCTGACAAGAAGTAGTTGCGGGTAAGGCAGGCACAGGCAATAGTGGCTGGTGGTCCTGCCAATCTATGACGATTGCTCGGTTTAATCCGCTCTGGAATCTACCCCGGTGTGCGTCGTCAGCCAACTTGGACACGAAAGGCCATCTAGTAAAACGTACGTGTGAGCGTTTAGTCTTGGACTAGAGCGGGCCAAGCGTACTAAGGAGAACTCCAAGGGACGTTAAGTGCGCCTTTGTTGGGTGCTCTGCCGCGAGAAAGTCGACCAAAGGTGATGACAAAGGAGACTGGTTGATCGTCAGACGAGCAGTCGTAACATGGACTACTACAGTCTACAAGCGGGGTCTACGAGACGCGTTCCGCAACTGGGTAATAGAAAACTCTGCCTGAGATTGGGTCAGTCTCTGGTCGGTCGAATCACACTGGCCAGACGTGAGGCAATTAGGCGCCCGCCTTCGGTCGCAAGCCTACCCTCCAGGAGGACGCGGATCATTCCGGTGCAGCGGGCACAAGCTACCAAGTAACTGATAGACTTTCTTCCCCGTTCGGCGGCAAAGACCGACACCAAGCTATTCGTTTTAGTTTGGCAGCAATCGAGCACGTATCTGCGAGACGGCCTTTCGCAATCACAGCTTTCTGTGTATAATCGTCTGCTTCGGACTGGAGGTAAATCAGCTTGAGGTTAAGTGCTCTCTTAATGCTTTGCATCCCGATGCTGACCGCAGCGCCACGCAATGGATTCTCGCTTGAGTTGTCAGGCAGGATAGTAGATGAAAAGGGTGTACCCCTTAGCAATGTCACTGTCAGCCTACCGGCTCTTCAACGGCACACGTTGACTGATTCCAGCGGCCACTATCTGTTCCGGGACCTTCCGCCTGGAGTTTATGCTGTCGAATGCAGCGCCGTCGGTTTTGCCAAGGAAGTAGCGACGGTCGATGTACGGACAGCACTGGGCACGCTGGATTTCACGCTTCACGTAAGCCCGTTTGATCTCGGTAAAGTAACTGTGACCGCACGTCCGCAGCCGTCCGACGCGTTGTCTTTACCGGAGCCGCTGGCGTCGCTGGATGGCCGGCAGCTTGACCGTCAGCGAGGACAAGGAGTGATTCAATCCATTGAAGAACTGCCCGGCGTTGCAGCGTCATCACGGGGCCCCTTGAATATGAAACCGGTCATTCGAGGGTTGACTTCGTATCGAGTAGTTGTCGCTGAGGACGGTGTTCGACACCAGAACCAGCAGTGGGATGATGAAGAGAGCCCGGAAATTAGCGCTCTCGACGTGGAACGAATCGAAGTCGAACGGGGACCTAACAGCGTACTCTACGGTTCAGATGCACTCGGTGGGGTCGTGAATATCATCAGGGCCGGGTGGGATTTCGGTGATGTTCGGGCTCCAATGTTGGGCGGGAAGCTACTCCTGAATGGGTTTAGTAATAATCGGCAGGCAGCATCGGAGCTGATGCTGTTTGGGGAGGTGGGAACAGTGGGTTACCGGGCAACGGTGGGCGGTCAATCGGCCAGTGATATTACCACTCCGGCAGGGAAGTTAGACAACAGCGGCGCTGGCGAGTTCAACGGAAGGGGTGTTGTTGGGACGAAGAGAGAGTGGGGAAACGCGTCGGTCGACTATTCTCATCTCAATCAAGAAATCCGGATACATCCGGATCCCGAGGGCCCACTGGCGGACACCCGTCCGATCCAAAAGGCACAGCATGATCGGCTCAATGCCCATCTCGATTTCCAACTTCGCGGTTTAAGAATTGAACTCAATAATAATTGGCAACGAAACGAGCGGCAATTATGGGAAACGGACACGGTGGACCTCGTGCTCGATTCCTATACATTTGACGCCCGGGTGCATCATCGACCGATCGGCCATCTCTATGGAACATTTGGAACCACCCTGACGGTTCAGACGAACGCAACTCTCGGTTCGGAACCCATGATACCTGCATTTCGCCAGGTGAATTTCGGAAGCTTCCTCTTCGAGCAATTCGACCTGGATAACCTCAGTTTTTCTGGCGGCATCCGCTTCGATAATCGAAAGCTCAGCGTAAACCAAAACGAGGATCTTAACGTCGCCGCCCAGACGCTCCGATATACTACTGTTTCCGGTGCTCTTGGCTGCGTTTGGCGCGTTTTCAAACCGCTGGGTCTGGCCATAAATGTTGGAAGAGGCTGGCGTTCTCCCACCGTGGAGGAGCTGTTTGTATCCGGAGTTGATGTCGATGAACCACCCATTCGCCATGTCGCCGGCGACCCGACTCTTGAGCCGGAGGCATCACTCAGTATTGACTGTTCTATCCGTTACGTTGCGTCGAAGATGACCGGAGAACTGGCAGTATTCAATAATCGGATAAGTCGATATATCTACCTGGCGCCGACAGGGACGAAGGACTCTGCTACCGGTTTTGACAATTATGCGCACCGTCAGACCAACGCGCTGCTCTCTGGAGGTGAATTCCGCTGTCAAGCTCAAGTCATTGACTGGCTGCTTGTCAATTTCGGAGGCGATTATGTACGGGGAGAGAATGAGGCAATCAGCCGACCGCTGCCGCTGATTCCCGCCGCTCGCCTGCTCTGCGGAGCCCGAGTAATCAGATCATCGGTGTTGAAGTTCACCAACGTCTATCTGGACTTGAGTACGCGGACAGCCGTCGCTCAGAACCGAGTAGATTTGTTGGAAACGGGTACTCCTGGCTACACGTTGACTCATCTGGGGTTGGGAGGGGAAGTGCAGACCGGCTCCGGTCCGATCCGGATCGATCTCTCCGCGGACAACCTGTTTAACGTAGCCTATCGCGATCACCTCAGCCGCTACAGAGAATATGCGCTTGATCCGGGCAGGAACGTGTCCCTCAAGATTCTGGTTCCGTTTAGCGTTCTCGACTAAGTAAGGGCCGGACCTAGGATTGGATATGGAGTATATGGACCGCCGATACTGGCGGGGTTGACGAGACGCGTTCCGCAACTGGATTATCGAAAACGCCGCTTGATTAAGGCTCCCCCGGCTGGACGTTTCTCGAATTTACCTGTCTCTCATCGAGTACTTCACTACCGCGGCATAACCCGGCTTTCGGTGTGCATTCCGCAACCGAATGATCGAGAATGTCGATTGAAATTGACTCGTTATGCCATGATCCGAGCCCTTATGGCCTCTTAACATCTGATTTAGGGCCCTTGGCATGAGACCCAAATGGCTGAAGTGTCCAAATGCCGGATTAGAGGCACCTTCAACGAGCCGTGGTAGGCTCCGCCGTTGCCGGAAACGGACGTGGAAATGGTCATCTTATCACCGCCATGTCCGTAAAGCCAGTTTTGGTTTCGGTAGCGAATTGTGCTTCGATTGTGCATCGATAGACTCCGGGGGTTGCACCGCTACAGTCCCATGAGACGTCGTTGTCTCCTTCTCCGGTCGGGCCTTCAAGTACGCGGACTTGTCTTCCCGAGAGATCATAAATGGTCAGCGTAACTCTCCTTGCGGATTCCCCAAGAAAGTACCGGATTTTGGTTTCCCCCGTAGTGACGGGGTTAGGATAATTGAAGAATCGGTTAAGCGGAAGCTTGTCGGAATATTGACTTGGGGCCTGGAGTTGACTCTGAGCAAAGCAGAAGCTGCCTGCCGCGTCGTGTCCGCCCATCGGCCAGAAGTTCGTGACCGTGTCTGGATCAACGTCCCATACATACATCCAACCATCCTGTCCCAGATACGCCAGCTTCCCCCCGGTCGAGTCATGAAAGTACAGTGCCGGCCCCACTTCCTCGTCCCCGGCATTTAGTGGAAATCCTGATGTGTTCGTTGAGCCGAATGAATAGAGATTGCCGACATCGGTGGGGAAGATGAGGTCCGGGCGCCCGCCCTTATCGATATTCGCACAAATCGGTGACACTACGAGATTGGCGTTCGGATATCGATCATCTATCTGGAGAGGAAAGTCGTTCTTGAGCTGCAGCAGTTTATCGAAGGCGTAGACTACGTTTGTCCCCCCCACAACTATATCGGGGTAGCCGTCTCCATCCAGGTCGGCGGCAATGGGGTTTGTGGTCAGGTGATAACTCGTTGATACCTGAGCCAACGTGGAAAACTGAGGTCTGACGGTGCTGGTGTCGACCGTCACATAGACACCCCGGCCGTCAGCACTAAAGGCCACAATTTCAGGCTTACCGTCGCGATTCACATCTACTGCTATTGGACCGAGAGTATAACTGCCCTCAAGGGTTGCAAAGGCCGTGTCGGTCCCGACAACAGTAATGCGCGTGCGAACGGAATCACCAGACAGCACAGCCAAACGGTCACCAATACGGGCTACTCCGTCCAGTTGCGGTCCTGCGACCATAAACGAGTCACGTCTCACGCCCGGCAATGTAGCTTGACGATAGATCTTGCCATCGCCGCAGAGAACCCAGAGCATGTCTCCACCTGAGATTGCCACAGGAACCCCTGAGCACAACATCGACTCGACCGTATCCGCTTGTCCGTCCTGGTTCTCATCAGACAGAGAATAAACTGTCACCCGTCCTTTAGTCGACTGAGTGGAATCGTCACCCACCACCACAAACTTGTTTCCAGAAGTCGCTCCAAAACCTGTCGTAACTGGGCCGGCTGTGATAAGTCCGTTGGTTTTGGCAAACAGAGGAACAACGTGTACTGCCTGGGGATGCGCAGTTTCTATTGATAAATGGCGGAGTGTCGAGCTGGCGGTGTCAAAATAGAGCGGGCAGCTTTGGCAATTAGTCTTTTGGCGAAGGAAGTTCTCACCTTGAGAAGTCATCACTGAGAGGAGGTGCCCAGAGGCGACAATGATCTCATCTTGGCCAGTCCGGTCAAGATCGTCGGCGATGACAGAAAGCGGATAGGTAGGAGCGCCTGATCGGACCGGAAATCCGCCGGCGAGCTTGTCTGTCTCGACATCAAAATACATTACGCTGTCAATCCGCGTCCAATCCTTTGTTCCTTGAAGAAGAGAATCTCTTCTGATATTAGTAATGTAGATATGGGTATTACCGCCGTTATGATCGAGCGATGGGGGGTTGGTGTTAGGGGTAAAACTTGTAGCTCCATCGTCGCGGAATACGTCCAGCTGATCTCCAAATCCCTTTTCGTAGTAGCCGCCGAAATCCACAAGGCCATCGGCCTCTTCCAAGGAAATGAAGGGCCTCTGCGGGTCCCACTGCAGGGTATTGTCCTCAAAATTGTTTTGGCCGTCGCCGGTGTAGTTCAAATAGCCAACTGCTTCATCGACACGATAAATGAGCATGCCGGAACCTGGAATCAAGTAATCATATGCTCCATTAAATTGGCGCAGCGAGTCAGACGGACCAAGAATCACGTCGGTGCTGGAATCCACTCGGGTAAACGTTCGCTGCCCCGGAATTTCTTGGATACGATTCTCAATCAGGTAATATTCATTCTCCGAGATGGGAATGCGCGCGATTTTCAAGCCCTTGGATGACAGCTCCGGAGCGACAAGTCGAATATCTCTCCCTTGTCGAAAGTCGGCAATGGAGTCAAAACCGAGATAGGCGCGCGACCAGGGATCGTCATATACGGGAATGGCACCGAACACCTTTCCTGCCTTGAACCCATAGTCAATCCCGGAGCCAAAGCCGTTATTATCGTGCAGGGCAAAGTCACCAAGCATAGTCAGAAAGTTCCGGGTATTATAAACATCAAACAAACCAAGCTGATGGCCAAACTCGTGAGCAAAGACCGCGTTGAGGGCCACAACGCGATTGTCCTGGCTTGCGTATTCGGGCATGATGACTGCCTGACGCAGATAGCGGGTCCCGTGGGCGACAGCCACTGAGTCGCCAAACTTGATAAACCCGGTAAAGAGATCCGACGGTGTGGGAGGAAAGCCAATATCATTCTGGTGGTCTGCTCCCGCATGAAAGATTACAATCGCCTGATACTTCGAAAAGTCAATTCTCGGATCGGCATCGGCAATCTGAATGCAATCCTGGAAGAAAAGTCCGAGGCCGTAGGCCACCGAATCAAACGGATATCCTCCGTAATGGCTCATCGGATGAGGGAGCGCATAGAGAGAGTCGCGGCCGGCTGGAAAGATGTCCCAAGTCAGGTGATATCGCCCCTCAGAGACAAAGCCCCAATATATGTTCAGAGCGCGCATGTGTGCGTTGAAGTAGGCAGAGTCATGCGGTGGCGGATCTATCCAATGTCCGACACTGTCATAGTAGGCATTTGAGTCTGCAGTCGTAACCAGGGTTCGCGAAAGATTCATCACTCCACGCCCAGTCGTGTTGGGATCATCAACCGTTTCGTACTGGAAGTTGAAACGAAGAACCAGGACATTGATGGTCGTGTCAAAATCGGCTGCCAACGCGTGTTTTGGCATCGACCGCGACGTGATGGACTCTGAGGGCGCTTCCGGATGATTCTCTTTTTGCGTGTTAAACGATTGCTCAATTATGCGATTCGGGTGAGTCGAATCGCCTGTCCTGACTC
>DATKJY010000359.1:0-5642 GCA_035543175.1 Candidatus Acidiferrum sp. | reverse complement strand
GCTGAAACGCCGCCGACAATTGATCGACATCGCCCCAGACTTCCGATTCGAATCCGGAGCCATTGGCTTCAAAAATACCAACCACTGTCCAGTCCCGCATGCCGAATCGCACTGTCTCCCCAAGGCCGCATCCTGCAAAGTTGCGCGCGACCTTAGCGCCCGCGATGACTTCCGAGGTCCCCTCATGCCACATTCGCCCCTGGACTATCTTGACATTCGGCCGGATTTTCAGCGACATCGCGCTGACGCCCCGCACCGGCACATTCGCCGGCTCACCGGTGGATCGTTTGAGCGGATTGATCAGGACCATGATCTCCGTCGCCAGAAGCGGCGTGCCGTCGGCTTCCCGCGCCACCCCCGGATCCGCCTTGATGATATCCGCCTGACTGCGAGGAATGATCGATACGATCTCGGTGGTCGCTGATTTGCGAACCGCAATTACATTGTCGGCCGAGCCCGTATCCACCATCGTCACCTGAAGCCCGTGACTGAGCATGAGCACGGCGCAGAAAATAAACACGACCAGGGTGATGCCGCCCACGGTAAGGATTCCCGTAAGCTTCCGCGCGAAAGCATTTCGTATGGAGTAATAAAACAGCTTCGTCATGGCGTTCTGCTCAGTCAACAATCCTCAAGCCATCGACAATGCTCGTGCGTAGCGCCTTGATCGTAGGGAATACCGCCGCCGTGAAGCCGACTACCAGAGATGTCGTTCCCGCCAGGAGCAACGTGACGAGGCGGAGCGGAAACACGCCGAAGAAATCCGAAAGTGCCGCCTTCATCAACCCTACTACTGGAAACGTAAACAGAATTCCCAGCACTCCACCGAGACACGCAATAAGAAGCGATTCCCCGAATATCAATCCGATTATGTGAAACGCCCTGAATCCAAGCGTCTTCATCACTGCGTATTCGGCGACTCGCTCGCGCGCCGTCATGGCCATGGTGTTCGCCAGGACCATCAAAATGATCCCGATAACCAGGATTGAAATTACCTTGAGCCCCATGACAATCGAACTGGCGAGCGCCACAAAACTCAGGCTGAATGCTTCCTCAGTCTGCGTCTTGGTCTCGGCCAGCGAGTTCTTGAACATCGCGTCGATCTTCTCCGAAATCGCCGCTGCCTGCGACGGATCCGCTATCTGCACGATAAACGACCCCACTTGACCGGCGCGAGCCGGAGCTTCCTCTCGCATCCGCTCATCGAGGTAATCGAACCGGAAGAACATCACGCCTTCGTCGGTGTTTTCCTTGGCGCCCGTGAAGATGGCTCGGATAACGAAATCCCAGTCACCGGGAAAAATGTCGCCCGTCAGATGCATAGGATCACCCAGCTTAAGCCCAAAACGATCGGCCAGACGTTTCCCAATCATACAGGCATTGCGCTCGCGGAAGAAATCAGCTTTCTCGTCAGGCGGGATGATATACTCCGGATACATATCGAAATAGGTAGTATGATCGACTGCGAACCGGGGAAAGAAATTCTTGGTGTCGATATACGTCCCATTGAACCATTGCGCGTACGATACATTCGTCACGCCTTCAATGCTCCGAATCTTGGTCTCATACGCCATCGGCAAAGTGAATGTGAGGGAGATCGCGCTCGTGACTACCAGCCTGTTTGGCGACGAAGCTTCGGCCTGTGCATACCATGCGTCCAAAGCCGTCCGTATCACTGCAAAAGCCATGACGGCAATAGCCATACCGAGGATAGTCAGGCTCGTGCGTAAGAGATGCCTGCCGCTATTCTTCCTGATGAGCTTGAGGACCCTCACGAGTTGACTAGCTCTCCTTTTTCGAGATGCCGAATGACGTGAGCTTTCTCGGCCGCGCGCGGATCATGCGTGACCATGATGATGGTCTTCTTGAAATCGCGATTCAGTTGGCTTAACAGCGCCAAAATGTCTTCGGCGGATTGCTTATCCAGATCGCCCGTCGGCTCATCGGCCAGAATGACGTTAGGGTCGGTTACCAGCGCCCGGGCAATAGCCACGCGCTGCTCCTGTCCACCGGACAGCTGATTCGGATAATGCTTCATGCGATCGGCAAGACCAACCACCGTCAGTGCAAGTTCTACCTGCCGCTTCCGTTCGGCTCGGTTCAATTTCGTTAGCAACAAGGGTAATTCCACGTTCTCGTACGCGTTCAACACCGGTATCAGATTATAGAATTGAAATACAAAACCTATATTGCGATGGCGCCAGCGCGCCAAAGCGGACTCATCGAGATTAGATATATCACTACCTGCAACCATGACGCTGCCCTGACTGGCGCGGTCTATCCCTGCCAGAAGATTCAGAAGCGTCGTCTTGCCCGACCCCGATGGCCCCATAAGAGTCAGGAACTCTCCCTCAGGGATTTCGAGGCTGATATTGCGAAGCACCGGGATTTCCAGTGAATCCCGCCAGTATGATTTGTAGACGCCTTCTACCTGCACCATTGCCTTCGGCATGACGGCTCCCGATCTAATTGGTTGCTGATTCTATTTTCTGCCCGGTCGCCAATTTGCCGGGAGGTGTAAGTACCACTTTTTCGCCTTCAGTCAGCCCGGATGTCACTTCTACCATCTTACCCAGATCGCGGCCCACTTGAATCGGGATCATCGTGGCCGTCTGACCATCGATTCGAAACACGACCTTCTGGCCATCCCGAGTAGTCACCGCATCCTTTGAGACAGCCAATACCCGGCTCGCGGTAGTGGGGAGGCTGTCCAGAAAAAAATTCACCCGCGCCGACATCTCCGGAAGGACCCGGTCATCGAGGTGGTTGAAGGTAACTTTGGTGAGAACCGTCGCCCGCGAACGGTCGGCGGTCGGGACGATCTTCTTTACCACGCCCGGGTACTGGACCGTTGGGTACGCATCGAGGGTAATTTCGCAGCGCTGTCCCGGCCTGACTCGGTTGATATTCGACTCCGATACGTCAGCTTCAACTTCAAGCGAGCTCATATCGGCCAACGTCACGACCGATCCTTTCGACGACGCCGACGACGCAAACGGCGCCACTATTTCGCCAACCTCGGCATTCTTCGTCAGCACCGTTCCTCTGAACGGAGCCCGGATGTAGGTATTGTCAAGATCCACTTCAGCGGTCCTCACGGCCGCTTGGGCTCCTTCCAGAGCAGCCAGAGAATTCTTGTACTGCGCCTCGGCGTTCTCCAGGTCGACATCGGTTGCAGCTCCCGTTTTGAAAAGACTCTGCTCCCGACGATAGGTGCGACCGGAGTTGAGCGTGTCCACTTCTGCCTGCGTCTGAGCCGCCCTGGCCTGCTCCAGACCGGCCTTAATATCCTCGTTATCCAGCACGGCAATCACCTGCCCGGCGCCCACCGTGTCCCCCTCTTCAAAGTTCAACTCCTTAAGTCTACCGGTTCCCTTGGATGCCACCTCAGCTTTCCGCTGCGCCACCACGTAGCCGGTGGCAACCAGACTGCTCACGGCGTCCGAACCAGTGATAAGTGACACGGTTCCTATTTTGACATTGAGGGCAGGCGTTACTCGGGAGCGAACCATGTAGAAGACGAAAATGAACAGAATCAGAATTATGACGCCGGCGATATACCTCCAGATTTTGCTCTTGGGGCGATCGTCGTAACGCTTTTCGCGGTCGATTTTGAGAAGTGAAAGATCCGGGCGTGGTTTGTCGTTTTCCATTTGCCTTCCTAAGTCAAACTCTTAATATCCGCGAAAATAACGCAAAACGCAACCCCGTGTTTCACGTTCATGGAGACGACTACCCCCTATTACACAATCATAACAGACCGCGTGGTCAAGAAAGGGAAATTCGGGGGTTTCGGTCCGGATGCCCGATTACCAGATCCCAAGCAGGTCCTTGGCGTAGTCGGAGCACATCTCTTTGGGATCCCAGGGCGGATCCCACACTAAAATCACCTCAACCTTCGTGACGCCCTCAAGCCGCTCGATTTCGCGGTGCACCATCGTAAGCAGCATTTCCCCGTACGGACAGGCAGGCGTGGTCAAAGTCATCTTGATTTTGACGACCCCATCGTCGCTGATATCGATATCGTAGACCAGGCCCAGGTCAATTACACCGATCTGGATTTCCGGGTCGGCGATTGGCTTCAGGACTTCGATAATTTTCTCTTTGGTCGGAGCCGGCATGGACCATCACTCGCTGTCGTCGGTGGAAACCGATGTCTTCTCGCCCCGGTTGCCGTTTTCGTAATTTTTCAGGCCTTCGACCAGCGTCACCCAGGCCAGGAGGGCGCATTTGATTCGCACCGGAAATTGCCGGACCCCCTGCAGCGCGTCGAGGTCCCCTAGATCATCCGGTATCTGGGTAGGCTCCCCCTTCAGCATCTTCTTGACGACTTCGGCAATCCGTTTTACCTCGTCAAACGACTTTCCTTTGACCGTTTCCGCGAGCATCGAACCCGATGCTACTGAGATTGCGCACCCCTTGCAGGCGACATGGACATCCTTCAGGACGCCATCGTTCATTTCCACCTGAAGCTCGATTTCGTCGCCGCACGACGGATTTTGCCCCTCGGATGAAATATCCGCATGAGCAACAGGTTTTTTTCCACGGGGAGAGCGGTAGTGATCGAGAATTATCTCTCGGTACATATCGTCGAGATCGTGACTCATACGCCGAAATACTTCCTCATTTCAAGCAGCGATCCGCACAGAGCGTCGATATCGGATTCGTCATTATAAATATATAGTGAGGCCCTCGCGGTGGCAACTCTTCCCAGTGCCCGCATCAGCGGCTGAGCGCAATGGTGCCCGGCCCGGATGGCAATTCCCCGTGAATCAAGAAACGTGCTGATATCGTGCGGATGGATATTCGGGTCGGTAAACGAAATCGCACCGCCCCGCACCGCTGCATCTAACGGTCCCTGAATTTCAATCCCTTTTATCCCCGATAGCCGGTCAATAGCGTACTTCGTCAGCGTCATTTCGTGTTGCCGGACACTCTCCATACCGATCGACTCGAGATAGGTGAGCGCCGCGTCAAACGCCACCACTCCGCCGATATTCGGCGTCCCGGCTTCGAATTTCCACGGCAAATCGTTAAACGTAATTTCCTCGAAACTGACCTTACGAATCATCTCCCCGCCGAAATTGAAAGGCGGCATCACTTCAAGCAGATCACGCCGGCCCCACAGGACGCCGACGCCTGTCGGACCCAGCATTTTGTGAGCGGAAAAGACATAGAAATCGACTCCCAGTTCCTTCACGTTGACCGGCATGTGCGGGACCGCCTGAGCGCCGTCCGCTAGCACCACCGCCCCAACCTGTTTAGCTCGCGCCGCTAATTCGGTCACTGGATTTACTGTCCCAAGCACATTCGAAACATGGCTTACCGCCAGCAGCTTCGTGCGTGGCGTGATAATACGGTCAATATCACTCAGATCCAGATGCCCGCACACCGTTATCGGAATCCTCTTGATGATCGCTTTCTTCCGCTGCGCCAGCATCACCCACGGCACAAAATTGGCATGGTGCTCCATCTCGGTGATGACTATTTCATCCCCTTCGTGAATGAATGCTTCACCCCAGGTATAGGCCACCAGATTGACCGACTCCGTCGCGCCTCTGGTAAAAATCACTTCTTCCGGCCGGACATTGCCGAGATACCGTGCGACATGTTTCCGGGTGGCTTCAAACGCCTCCGTCGAT
>DATKJY010000358.1:0-4269 GCA_035543175.1 Candidatus Acidiferrum sp. | reverse complement strand
CCTGAGAAGAGAATAGAGAAGGGCGGCGATAGTGGTAATCATCATAGCGATAGCCGGGAGCAGAGTAAACCAGGTTCGCTTGCCCATTCGATGAAGCCAGACGGTCACGGCGATCAGGGTGAGGGCGGCCAGAAGTTGGTTGGAAGCGCCGAACAGCGGCCAGATGAGCTTGTAGCCGTTGCTGGTGGCCAGAAAGAACATCAAAGCTACCGAGACGCCGGAGTTAAACCAGAAGCCGGTAAGCAGCTTGGGCGGGTTGGCCATAATCGTCTTCCAGAATTCCTGGAAGAGATATCGGTTGAGGCGAACGGCAGTGTCGAGCGTGGTGATGAGGAAACCTTCGACAATGAGAATACCCATTACGGATCCGAACGCTACTGATAAACCGGTAACCGAATTGAGCAGGTGTCCCATCGAGAGAGCAAAGGCCAGGATGGGATTCCCTTTGCCGACCTGCGGCCAGGTGATCTGTATGTAATCGTTGTAGCTCAGCGAGGAGCCGATGGTCAGAATCACGAGCACTGCAAGAAGGCCTTCGAGCAGCATCCCGCCGTAGCCGATAGCGCGAGCCTGACTTTCTTTGATGAGTTGTTTTGATGAGGTGCCACCGGAGACGAGGGCATGGAAACCGGAAATCGCGCCGCAGGCGATGGTGATAAAGATGAACGGCCAGGCGGGTCCCATCTTTTCGGTGCCCACTTCGAAGCTGGTCATCGGGTAATGAATCACCGTGCCGTTGAAGCCGGCGAGCAGGATCCCCAGAAACATGACTATCATGCCGCCATAGAGAATCTGGACATTGACGAAATCCCGGGGCTGCAGGATTAGCCAGACTGGAAGCTGACAGGCGATAAGTGTATAGACCGCGATGATCGCCATCCAGAGGGTCGGCGGAAGGGAAACGGGGATCATAAATCCGATCCAGATAGAAATAATGCCGGTGATGGCGGCGATGATGTAGGCCAGCCAGGTCTTGAAGCTTTTCCGCAACAGCAGATATCCGAAAAGCGGCGCCACGAGCGTGACGACAACGAGGGAGGTCGACGCGATACCGCCGATAATACCGACTTTCTGGCCATCGACGACCGACTCGCGAAGGAGCGTCTGGCCTTCCTGGAGCCCCAGTTGATTCAACGGATACAGAGACGTCAATGAGACGGCGGTCAGGGAGAGGAAGGCGGAGGTAACCAACACGATCATGATGATCGTGAACATGATAAAAAGCAGAAATCCCCAGGTACCGAGTGATTTGCGAGCGATCTCGGCCATCGAGCTGCCCCGTTCCCGGACCGACGCAAATAGTGAGACGAGGTCGTGCACGCCGCCGAAAAGTATCGCGCCGAGAACAACCCAGAGCCACGCCGGTCCGACGCCGTAGAGAATGCCAAGGGTCGGTCCGACAATCGGTCCGGCGCCAGCAATTGTCGAGTAGTGATGCGCGAACAGGACGGATGGTCGGGTAGGTACGAAATCGCGACCATCCTGCATTTCAACCGCGGGAGTGGGACGGGCATCGGATTCGCCGAGGGTGCGGGAGATGAAGCGGGCGTAAAATCGATAGGCGACCAGATACAAAGCAATCGCGCTGAAAAGATAGACGAGGACGTTCATACGCTGCTGTGTCGAGGCGGGTGTCGTGCTGACCGCCGGAACTTCGTACTAACAAATCTATAGGTTACACGAGGCATGGCAAGGGAATATTGGACCTTGCCAAATTACGCTGATATGATACATTTCTGATAGCTGACGGTAGACAACCGTCTGTCCGACCAGATGATCAGGAGAAGTTCGCTGAAGGCCGCGCCTCAAGACACTCGACATTCGCTGGTTGTCATCGCTTATTTTCTCACGCTTGCCGCAATGGCGGTGGCATCATTTTTCCCTGACCATAGAATCTGGGGGATAGGCTGGCTGGCCTTCTCGCCTGTCTGGCTTCGCGCGCTGGTCCTCTCACTGGCAGCGATCGTACCGCTGGTGTTTTTCATTCCAGCGCTGACACGGATTATTGGGGCTCTTAATAAAGAAGGATTGAAAACGGGCGGACGAGCCTATGAGGTCTACAGCGTGATACTGGTTGTCATGTCGGGACTCTTGTTCTATATCCTTCGTGCGCGGACACATTATCTGGGGGACGGGTACACGCTTCTGGCCAATCTGGCGTCGGCGAATCCGACCGTGAAGCCGCGCGAACTGGGAGAGGAATTGGTGCATGGATGGGTGAAGGCAACCATAGGGGGCAACTCCGAGAGCGCGGCCCTGGCGGTATATCAGACCATCTCAATTGCGGCGGGGATGATAGTTGCGATCATGGTCACGATTTTCTCCCGGGTGTTTTTTGAAGATATGTGGAAGCGAGTGTTGTTTACTCTGTTGTTGATTTCGGGCGGCTACGCGCTCCTGTTTTTCGGCTACGTTGAAAACTACTCGCTGTTCTGTGCAGCTATTGGATTGTTCGTACTGACAGGTATGGCGATCGCCGAAAAGAAATTGAATGCATGGTGGATCGTCCTGCCGCAGGCGCTGGTGATCTTCTTTCACACGCTGGGCGTCGCATTGGTACCGTCGGCGCTTTATCTCCTGCTGGTCGGCACAAATGTGGGAAATTCGATAAGTCGCTGGAATTTCGCTGTCAAATTGGCGGTTGGCGGGGTTGTTGCGGCGGTGGTGGTTATCACCTGGGCGCATTATTATCGCACGGATTACTTCATTCATTTCGCGTTCCTTCCGTTGGTGGCCGACCAGTTTTCATTTCCCGGATACACACTCCTGTCGTTGCGGCATTTCGAGGACTGGCTGAATCTCATATTTCTCGTGACACCCGCTCTGCTATTGGCCGTCGTTGTAATAATCACGACGGGTGCGAGAAGGACATTTCATTCGACAGAGGTCAGGTTTCTATCGATCGCATGTGTGTGCTCACTCGGCGCCGCGTTCGTGCTCGATCCCAAACTCGGGATGCCGCGTGACTGGGACCTGTTCTCGTTTCCGGGCGTCCCTCTAGCGGCGCTCTGCGGCCTGAGCATTCTTGCGCCGCCGGGCGAAGATAGAAAGAAAATGGTGGCGGGTGTACTGGCCGTCAGTCTGTCACTGGTTGGCTTGGTTCCCCGAGTGTACGCGGCTGTATCGCCTACGGCGGCGACTATGCAGGTGTACGATTACATTGCGCTGGATCCGCTTCGAAGTCGCTCGGTTCTGTACATTCTCGAGGACCAATACGAGAAAGCGGGTGATTCGCTGAATCTGAAAGCTGCGGCGGCCCTGCGTGCGTCGATTTTTCCGGAGGAGCATTTAGACTGGCAGGCACTGCAGGATGTGACGGCCAATCGGATTGACGATGCCAAGGCACTGGCCGATCAGGTGCTGAGTGTCAACCCGAGGTATGCTGATATGTGGCTGATTGAAGGTCGGTATCTTATGGATCACAAGCGCTATGACACGGCGCTGGTATTGTATCGGATCGCCGATGGTCTGAATCCGTATAGCGCGGCGGTGCTTAACGAACTTGGCCGTTGCTATACGTACATGGGCAACTACGCAGATGCGGAAAGAACTTTACTCCGCGTTGCGGAGATCGACACGAACTACGCCGATGCGCCCTTCAATCTCGCCTACCTGTACGGGGCCAAAGGTGATGTCGAGCGATTCCACGCATATCTGGACATAGCCGCCAACAAGCCGTCGGCGCCGCCAGAGCTGCTTAAGACGGTTGCCGACTATTGGGTATCGAACCGGAATTTCGACAAGGCGGCTGAAATCTACCGCAAGGCTCTTGCCAAAGGGTTGGATAGCGCCATAGTTAGAGCAATGGTAGAAAAGTACCCCGAGTTGCGAGGGCGTCTGTAAATGACTAACCGGATGACGAAGCGTTCAGACGAATCGAATGTGACGGCGATATCGGTTGCATATGCGGTCACTCTCGCTCTCATGGGGGTCGCGTCGTTGTTTCCGGGAGTTCGTCTTTGGGGTTTGAACGGGTGGGCATTCCAGCCTGCGTACGCCGGGATAGCTGCGATAGCGGTCGGCGTCGGGGTGTGGACAGCGCTGTTTATCCGGCGCGATCGTCTGGTGGAAGGCCAGGCGGCGACCTCGGCTTTGTTTACTGTGCCCGCAGCAGTCGTGGTGACGCTTCTGTCAGGAGTCCTATTTTTTATTCTCCGCGGGCAATATCATTATCTTGGAGATGGCTACTCGCTTTTGGCCAACCTTGGATCGCCCAGCCCGATAGTTAAACCGCGTGAAATCGGCGCGGAGTGGGTGAACGGTGTCGTC
>DATKJY010000357.1:0-2971 GCA_035543175.1 Candidatus Acidiferrum sp. | reverse complement strand
GCCTATATGCCGGTGCTGGCTCGGGTGCCGTCACCGTCGAAAAGAGAAATTGATCGCCGCTATCGCATGGCGCTCGACTACACGTATCGCAAAGGCGTCACCGGTGTGCATTCATTCGATGGCCCGGACGCGTTCCCATATTTTGCAGAGCTTGCCGAGCAATCCAAGATCGGTCTTCGGATCAATTACTATCCGGGTGCTAAGCTCCTTCCGAATCTCATCGCGAATCGAACCTATTACGGTAGTGGGACGGAATTCTTCCGCATTGCCGGCATCAAACTGTTTGCCGATGGTTCCCTCGGCAGCCAAACCGCATTCTGCTACAAAAAGTATATCGGTTCCAGAGACAATTGCGGCATCGAGACAACTCCAGTCGATGAAATGCACCGTGCTGCTGTTCAGGCCGCCAAGCTCGGTCTGCCGTGCTGTATTCACGCGATTGGCGATAAGGCGGTAACGAACGTCCTCGACGCGCTCGAGACAGCGCCGACGCTGCACTTCGGCGCCCGACACCGCATCGAACATCTGCAACTCGTACGCCCGTCCGACATCAAGCGGATTGCGCAATTGAACATTGTCGCATCGATGCAACCTTCACACTGCCCGTCAGATATTCCTCTCATGCGCAAATACTGGGGCACGCGTGGCGCCAGCGCTTTCGTCTTTCGCACGCTAATAAGTAGAGGCGTGGACCTGGCGTTTGGATCGGACGTGCCTATCGAGCCGCTCGACCCCATCGCGGGCATTGCCGCCGCCGTGCGACGCGCCCGTCCGAAGACCAACGATGTGTTCTATGCCAAGCAGCGCCTGACCGCGAGTGAGGCTCTGTACTTTTTCACCGTTGGCCCGGCCATCGCCGCCGGACAGGCGCACTGCCGTGGATTTTTGCTTCCCGGCTATCCCGCCGATATTGTCATCCTCGACCGCGATATCACGAAAGTCGCCGCTGCAAAGATTTACGACATCCAGCCCCTCGCCACCGTTCTCGACGGCGAAGTGAAATTCAGCGATTCGTCTTTGAAACTGTAACGCCGGCGTTCTGCCGGCTTTGTCTGCTTGCTCGTCATCATGAGGAGCCGGAGTTGCCCGCATCTGCCCGCCAAAGGCGGGCACCTTCTCCCGAAAGCGGGAGAAGGGAGATTTCGTCTTATTCACCTGACGTGGGCTAGAGGGAAGCCATAAATTTCGAATAGCGCTTCATTTCGCATTTTCCCTCACCAATCTCACATACACGTCAGGTAAAAGAGACATCGTCTCCCCCTTTTACGTTGACATTATATTGAACGCGGACCATATTATCCGCAGCGAAGGGGAAACATTATGAAACACAAGATAGCCCTTATCTGCATCGTATTCCTGCTGCTGGCGCCCATCATCTCATTTACTCTTCGGCAGTCGCTGGCGGCGGATGTTCGCACCGGGGCCGGTGACATCGACAGCGTCATCAGCACGGCCAAAAAGATCGCTCCCGTCAGCGCCCCGATTGCCATGAGCGATGAGCCGGTCGTCTATCGGCTTAATATCGAAGGCGCCATCGGCGCGGTCACCGATGATCGCATCGAAGATGCCATAACCAAGGCCGAAGACAACAACGCCGAGCTTCTCATCATCACCCTCGACACCCCGGGCGGCTTCACCAAACCGACCTGGGCCATCTGTAAGCGAATCTTGAACAGCAAGGTCCCGGTCTGTATTTACATCGCCCCCGCAGGGGCGCGAGCCGGTTCCGCCGGCGTCTATATGACCTACGCCGCCAATTTTGCCGCTATGGCCCCTTCAACCAATATCGGCGCCGCGCACCCCGTCTCCGGTTCCGGTGGCGATATCGACTCGGTTATGAACGAGAAAGTCACCAACGATGCCGCGGCCCAGATTCGCGCTGCCGCCGAAAAACGCGGACGCAATGCCAAGTGGGCCGAAAGAGCCGTTCGTGAATCTGTGTCGATTACTGCCACTGAAGCGCTCGATTCGAACGTCATCAACTGCATCGCCAAGGACGATGATGACCTCCTCCGCCAGCTCAACGGCCGCGAGACGGAGACCGCACTCGGCAAGAAGAAAATGAATCTGACGATGGCGCGGTTTGTCGACGTCAAGCATTCCTTCATCCAGAAGTTCCTTGAAGTTGTCACGTCGCCCGATGTCGCCTTCATCCTCTTTTCGCTCGGCGGCCTTGGCATCGTGCTCGAATTGTACCACCCCGGCGCTATTCTCCCCGGCATTGTTGGCGCCATCTGTCTGATTCTCGCGTTTTACGCTTTCCAGACACTCCCGATCAACTGGGCCGGTGTCTCGCTGATTATCGTCGCAATAATCTTATTCATACTCGAAATAAAGGTGGTGAGCCACGGGCTCCTGACCATCGGGGGGATCATCTCGCTCTTCCTTGGAGGACTTATGCTCATAGACACGGTCGATCCGTCCCTGAAAGTCTCCTATTCCGTCCTCATCACGGTCGCCGTCCTGATCGGCGTTACGCTGGCGCTCGTGATTATCGTCGTCCTCAAGGTATCCCGGAACAGACCGTTCTCCGGCCAGCAGTCGCTGGTCGGCAAGCGGGGCGTCGTGCACGAGAACAATTTCGTGTTTGTCGAAGGCGCCCTGTGGAAATGTTCGGCCGATGTCACGCTGACGGTGGGCGAGACGGTTGAAATTACCGGCGTCGACCAACTGACCCTGAAAGTGAAGAAACTTAACCCGTAACCGAGGGTATCTATATGCAAATGTTTCCAGTTATTGCGGTCATTGTCTTTTTCGTGCTGATCATTCTGGTCAACATGCTCAAGATTCTCAAGGAGTACGAGCGCGGCGTCATATTCCGTCTGGGCCGTCTGCTGGGCGCCAAGGGCCCCGGCCTGATTATCCTGATTCCGGTCATCGATAAGATGGTCCGCGTGGATCTGCGCGTGATCACTTACGATATCCCGCCGCAGGATATCATCACCAAGGATAACGTCACCGTTAGAGTTAA
>DATKJY010000356.1:0-4414 GCA_035543175.1 Candidatus Acidiferrum sp. | reverse complement strand
GCACGCAAGATGGAAATAAATACGGGTCTGTCAAGGGGTATCAGGGGGCCGAGTGTTCCAGCGGTTATGAATCCAGATCCACTGGTCTGGGTAGGCTCTGATGATTTCGTCTAACTCTTTGGTACACAAGGCGGTAACATTCTTGACGTCGGCCTCGAAATCCTGTGTCAATTGGTATTCAATTGCCGGCTTGATGATGATTTTGTACCGGTTTCCCGGCTCCCGGACACAGGCCATGGGTAGAAACGCCGACCCGGCCCTAAGCCCCAAAATCGTCTGCCCGACCGGGGTATTCGACAATCTTCCGAGCGCCGGCACGAACATCGACCGCACCCGCATCGAATCTGTGTCTATCAGAACCCCGAGCGCGCCGCCGCCTTTGAGCCAGCTCAAGTATTTCTTGGGCGAATCGGTGGTGGCGAGATTGGTCAGGCCCATCGAGGCCCGATTTTCAACCAGCAATGCATCAAGCCTCGGATCATAAAGCTCGCGCCCGATCACGGCGATTCGATACCCGAGCGACGCCATGTGCACCGCCAGCAATTCGAAATTTCCGATATGCCCGGTAACGCCAATCAGGCCATGTCCGGCTTTGTACGCTTTGTCGAAATGCTCGAGCCCTTCGACCTTCAGGTTCGGTTTGATATCGTGCGCGTAGTGGCGCTTGAATCGAAGTACATCCACCAGGTTCTTGCCGGAGTTGACGAAAAACCGCCTGCCGATCCGGCGTCGCTGAGCCACCGTGAGACTATTGCCGAATGCCATTCGAAGGTGCTCGTGCATGCGGGCGCGATCGCGGGGAAGACAGGCCCACGCGACCCACCCGACAAACCCGCCGCTCCCGACCGCGAGCCAGCGGGGGAGAAGGTTGAACTTAATCATGGCCGCCCGCACCGTGAAATAGACGACATTGCGCTTGAGTCTTTTCAGCATTGGAGATGACATGTAGGTAATGAACGGAGTTGAGTATAGCGAGTCAATGGGGGGAACCACGTGGAAGCTGTAGAAGCTATTCGACGGCGCAGGCGATTTGTCTTCAATGTCCCCCTTGACAGCTAGTATTACAATAGAGCAAATTGTGATGTTCACGACAAACATCGCTTGGAAGTAGACTTTTGCCGGAATTCAAGCCGTGACACATAATCCAATTGATCCGCTGGGTGACCAGAACACTCAATCGTCGGGTGGTTCTGGATCTCAACCGGCGGGGGCCATTCCCGCAAAGCTCGGCGTTTTCAAAATCGAGTGCCAGATCGGCAGTGGCGGAATGGGGATTGTCTATCGGGCTCTCGACGAATCCATGCGTCGCACTGTGGCCCTGAAAGTGTTGCACCCCTCGCTTCAGATTTCCTCTGATACTCAACACCGCTTCGCCCGCGAAGCCTGGATCGCCGGTCGGTTAGAGCATCAGAATCTGCTGACCGTATTTTCACGGGGTGAGGAAAACGGCATTATGTACTTTGCGATGGAATACGCCGACGGCGGCTCGCTGGCGGACGAAATCGCCGCTGCGAGAAGGCGGGGCCACGGTGCCTCGATTTCGGAGACATCCAGATCTCGGGAACAACTGGAATCGATACTTCGACGAAGCATCGAGCTTCTACATGGGCTGGAGCATGTTCACGAGCAAGGCTTTGTACATCGCGACATAAAACCCCATAACATCCTAATGTCCGGGGCATCCAAGACTTTCAAGCTGACCGACTTTGGAATTGCGCATGCGGGCGATATGACTCATTTGACCAAGGCCGGCGATTTCATGGGCACAGTCAAATATATGTCGCCGGAGTTGCTAACTGCCCACCGAGCCGCCGTCGATAAACGCACCGATATTTATTCGCTTGGTGTGACCCTGTACGAGGCGATAACTCTGTCGATGCCCTTTGACGGCGACACCGAGGAAAGATACATTTCAGAGATACTCGCCGGTCGGGCGGTCCCCGCACAGCGTAGAAGTCGTTTCATTTCCCATGATCTTGAAACCGTTCTTATGACGGCGATGCACCATGACCCCGATCGTCGTTACCAGAGCGCTATGGCATTTGCGGATGACCTGCAAGCCGTGCTGGAGGGGAGAGTCATCAAGGCGAAACGCGAGGGTATCGTCGGCCACACGCGACGATGGGTGAAGAGAAATGCCCGCACAATAGGCATAGTCGCGGGTGCTTTCTTATTGATCGCCCTCGGTACTCTCTACTTGTTTCGGCGCCAGCAAGCAGAAACCGACCACCGGCGGATAATCCAAACATTGCAAACAGTGATTGCTACTTCGCAGCGTGCCGACGAAGTTGATTCCGAATGGCCCAAACTTGCGCCTCGTCTTGCCGAACTCATCAGATCGCAACCGCGTGACTCGGCGGTGCTTCTGTATTACAGAACTCGATGTCTGATGAGTAGTTACCCTATGTTTCCAGGCGACGTGAAGCGCATTTTCAGGTTGGGGCTGGCCGGTGCAAGGTTGTTTCCAGAGGTCCCGGAAGATAGTGAACCCGTCCTGCTCCTTAGAGCCACAGTGGAAATGAATGTCGATACCCTCCCGTTGAAACCGCTGCTGACGTGCCGGGACACGTACCGAATCGGAGCAGAGCAACTCTCGTTTATTGCTGAGATCGACGTTGATACCCTTCTGGCATCATGGTCAGGGACGCACTACCTCAGGACCAGACTCATCACTCAACACTACAGAAATGCCCGCTTTTTCGAGACCATTGCCCAACACCGGCTCCTTTCACAGGATTCGCTGACTCTTAGTTTACAAGGTGATCTAGTGTTGACCCCGTCGGGCGATTCCTTGGTGCCCACCGGCGGAGCAGCCCACATAAACTGGGGTGCAAATCCTGAGACGGTCGTCCTACGTACTTCTGATCACCGCGAAGCCCAACCTGTATTCACAGACACGATTACTAAGGCCTTCGAAGTGTATATAAGTAGCTCCCACTGACTCTGTTGCGCCAAGTCTGCTTTAGAGCAAATTCGCTACAACATCATCTTCTATTACCGCCCTATCTCCATATATGGAGCAGGACTGATCGTGAGAACCTGACTTCGCGACCGGCGAGAAACTGGGACTATGCGAATTGAAGAATGGCAAGACAAAGCAAATTCATTGTACTATACTGTGGAACAACAAGATAGATTCTCGAAGAGCCCCCGTTCACCCCTTGCGCCGCACCCGCCACTCGCTTTCGAGCATCCCGTATACAATGTCATCAGCCCAGCCCCCTTTCCAACGGATGCTCAACAGGAAATGCCCCTCTCTTCGGAACCCCAGCCGCTCCACGAGCTTCATCGAGGCCGTATTGCGCGGGTCGATGGATGCATACACCCGATGCTTGCCCAGCGTGTCGAACGCATACCCCATCAGCGCCCGCATTGCCTCCGAGGCGTACCCTTTTCCATGATAGGCCGGATGCAATGCGATCCCCAGTTCGACCTCGTAATGCTTTTTCTCGGGGAAGTGAAGCCCGATATCGCCGATCACCTGCCCAGTCTCCCGAGTCGTTATCGCCAGCGCCAGCCAGCTATCCGGCGTGCCCGGCTCAACCGCAATATGTGGTGCGAGAAATTTGCGGATCTCTTCGACCGTGTGCCGCTCTTCCGGTTGCCACTGCAACTGCTCCGGCAGCGACCGGTACGCGTGGATCGCCTCAGCGTCCTCCATGCGGACGCGCCGAAGTATCAACCGCTCAGTCTGGAGTTCGGTAAATTGCATGTTTCGTAGTCGATCTTACATCTCAGTCATTGCGAGGAGCGGCCCGGCCTTTGCCCGCTCGCGACGAAGCAATCTCAATTTCTCGCTCAGATTCTCACGCGCGGTAGTAGTCCGCCCGCCAGTTCTTGACCGCTTTCTTGATGTCGTCCTCGGACATGTTCTCGTCCGCGGCCCGCTTCGCCAGCGCTACGAACTCATCGTCGCCGGCAAACCGAAGCCCGATAATCTGCCGGATCGTAAGCCTGCTGTCGAGCAGCTTGCCGGTCATGACGAAATGCCGGAGGTTCTCCTCCGCCCGTATCGCCCGATCCTGCGCCTTAAGCGCAAACTGCCGCGCAAAGACGAACAGAATAGCAAAACAAATGAACACCACCACCAAAAGCGAGGCGCTGTAAAACCGGGTATGATCCCCCCACGACTTGACAAGATTCACGCACGACCCGATCAGGCTCAGAAGGATGAGCAAAGACAGCACGATGTGATACATTGGCACGAATCGGCGGTGATTAGCGTAGTTCTGTGTTTCCATACTAAAATCTCCATACTCTGTGTGATTGGCCGGCTAAAGGTGACAGAACTCAACGGGATTGTCAAGACCAGGCCGGCTCCGCTTTCGCCGTCGAACTCAACTATCTGGACATTTTGGTCACCGTTCCCTATATACGGTCAGACGCGTGTAGCAAGGAGACAGCATGATTACCA
>DATKJY010000355.1:0-3238 GCA_035543175.1 Candidatus Acidiferrum sp. | reverse complement strand
GTTTCGGCGACCGTGCCTTCGGTCGGCAACCGCGTGGTCGGTGGCACCACCGGTACGGTGAAACAAGCTCCGGCTCTGACCGGCTACGATCCCGCCGGCGGCGCCGTTGCCCGCGGCACCGTGCTCGAAGTCAACGGCAGTGTCGACTGCGTCATCCTGCTCAATTAGAAAGGGACCAACAATGGATTTCAATCAGTTTATGCAATCAGCGGCCGTGGCATCTCTGGCGAGGGAAGCTACACCCGAAGATCGCGCCGCTTCTCTCGATCTGACCCGAGCCGCCGCCATCGAGGTCAATCGCGACCTGTATCTCGAAGCGGAGAGCCGGGGGATGACCCTGACCGAGCTCCTCGAGTGCGATGAATACGATCCGTCTCCGCACAACTCTCCGCTCGACGCCTTCGAGCGCCAACTGGCCCTCGCTGGTATTCGGCTCGGCGGGAAGACGCCCACCACCGTCGAACAATTCTACCAGAAATCTCCGTCGCTTCTGCCGGAGTTCATGCTCCGCGAGATCAAGAAGGGTCAGGCCATGCGGCCGGAACTCAATCGATTGATCGCCGGAAGCACAACCGTTGCCAGCAATCGCTACACGCCGATCTTTGTCGACACCTCCAATGACAAGAAGTTCTCGCTTCGCCCGGTCGGCGAAGGCGCCGATATTCCGCAAATCATCGTCAACGAACAGACCCACGCCATCACCGTGGCCGACTATGGCCTCGCGCTGAAAACCAGCTACAAGGCGCTTCGTTACCGCTCCACCTCGCAATTCCGCGTACTTCTCTGGTACGTCGGATTCCGGATGCAGACGGACAAGATTGGAATGGTCGTGAATTGCCTGATCAACGGCGATGGCAACAGCAACGGCGCTCGCGTCATCAATGCCGCAGCCACCGGCACGCTTACCTACAACGATCTCATCACCCTGTGGTCGCAATTCTCGCCGTTCGAAATGACGACCCTGGTCTGCCACATCGACAAACTGAAAACTATTCTCACGCTGGCAGAATTCAAGGACCCGCTGGCCGGATATCGCTTCCAGCAGAGCGGCGACCTGTTCACTCCGTTAGGTGCGACGTTAGTCCGTTCCGACGAAGTTCCGAGCGACCTGGTCATCGGTTTGGACAGCCGATTTGCCGTCGAGGAGGTCATTACGCAACCGCTCTTGATCGAATACGACAAGATCATCGAACAGCGGTTCGAGGAAGCTGTGATCACCGAGGCGGTAGCGTACGCCAAGGTCATCAAGGAAGCTTCAGTCATTCTGGACACTGTATTCTAACGGATCGGCGCAGATCCGTTCCTCCCGGGTCTGCGCCTCCTTATTGAGGAAGTATGCAGAAGAAAATTGCAGAATCATCCGCTCAGCATGAAAACGGTCTGGGAAATCCGCCGGGCCGAAAACTGTTTCGTGTACCGTCCGGACAATACTGCGGCCGCCTGGTTGCGCTCATCCAGACGTCGCCGTCAGAACTCAAGCTGACCTGTGCGGACGCCCCATTCACCTCCTGGTCCAGCCTCCAGACGATTATCAGCGATGCTTCCGATAGCGCCTCAGACGCCTTCATGGACACTGCCGGAAACATTCATGTCGTGTACTCCGAACAGAACACGCAGTATCTGGTCACGCGGAAGCTGACGTTCGCCGGTGGAGGCTGGACCGCCGGTCCGAAGGTGACCATTTTCAACGGCAATCAATGTTTCGACCCTTCGATCGCCATCGAGCCCGGTGGAAAACTCTGGGTGAGCTGGTCCAGCTTCACCACCCCCAACCGTTTCATTCACGTCAAGTCCTCGGAGGACGCGGGATTGAACTGGGGGAGTGGACCGTCTGATGCCGGTCAAACTCTCGGCACTGCGAGCCTCTCAGCATTCTCCAAAGTCGTAATTGGGCCAAATTACACATTCGTAATCTACACCTACGGCGGCACCGGCATCGCCATGCGCTCAATCCCTATCGCCGGCGGTTCATGGTCAACCGAGCAATTCATCGCCACCGGCTCGAGTGGTTTCACCGAACATTTCGATGCCGCCATTGGTGCCGATGGTTTGCTTGCGGTCGTCTTCAACGATACTATGCTCCGCTATCGGGAATTCGACGGCATCAACTGGGGGGCCGTCGTTACCCTCGACACCTGGCCTCAAAACTCGCCCCAGTTGCTCTTCCGCGACAATGTCCCCGTCGTGATTTATGCTTCCGCCTGGAGCGGAGCTCAGAAATTACTGAAGTACACTGAGCGAAAGTCCGGCAGCTTTACAACTCCACAGCCGCTCGATGCGCGGATGAAACCTTTCGACTCCGTCATTCTGTACAGTCAGGCCGCGTCCAGCTACGCCAACGTCACGCCTGAAGCCCAAAACAGTTTCACTGGCGATATTTTCCATCCCGGTAGTAGCTGCCTCGTCAAGCAGACGGGTGACGCGATCTATCTCGGGATGGATCGTCGGTTCCGGTACGCCGAGCTGCTTCTCTCCACGCTCGGGTCCGGCGGTACTGTCACCTACAGTTATTGGGATGGTCTCCACTGGCAGGCGTTTACACCGACCAACGGCGCCTCGTTTCTCGATTCCTCCGACATCAAACTCCGCTTGTGGACCGATTACTCCGAACTCCCCGGCACATGGCAGAAATGCGTGGTCGCAGGAATTACCCGCTTCTGGATTAAAATCGAAGTAGTCTCCGGCTATACCATCGGTCCGATCGGATCAAATCTCACCGCGATCTCAGAACTGCCAATCGTGAGCTTCAGGAGGTAGATAATGTCATACACGAGTGTCGAACAAATCCGCCCCTATCTGTCATGTGATCTCCCTCGTGGCGATCGCATCAGAGACCTGGCGGTTACCTTGAAGGGCACGGAGTTCGTGCGCTTCTACGGCGGGGCAGTCGACGAATCGACAGTCGTCGTCAAAGCCGTCCGAAGCTCCGATCACTCACGTGTCGCCCTCACCCTTTCGTCCGGTCTCAATCAGATCGCCCCGAATCCGGTCACGCGCGGTTCTGTCGTCGTCGCATCTGATAGTTCGCTGGGAACCGTGTACGTGGAGAACGAAGATTATGTCATTGACTATGACAACGGCACGCTCGAACTCAGTTCGGACAGCGGGCTCGATATCGGTCAATCGATTACTATCTGGTACTTTGCCCAGATACGATGCACCTCCGGGATGGATTATCAGGTCAACGCGGCGCGCGGGGAGATCAGAAGAATCGCTAATGGCCTGATAGCATCGGGGG
>DATKJY010000354.1:0-3800 GCA_035543175.1 Candidatus Acidiferrum sp. | reverse complement strand
AGCGCGAGGATTAACCCAAATCCGAGTGGATTGTAATGTAGCAAGGGCACGCGGGCAAAGAATGAGGGAAGGTCGCGGTTGTTGGAGATCTCGCGAGGCCCCAGAATGTAGTACAGCTTCTTGAAGGTCAGCGACAGAAAGTCACCGGGATGCGACAGAATCCAGTCATCGGCTTTGGCCGTCCAGAACGCGGAGACTTCGCCGGGGCGAAGCTCTCTTCCCCTTTCTTTTTCAGCTACATAGGTTATGTCTTTGATGCGCCAGTTGAAACCGAGCGGTTCCGGGAGGGTAGCGGATATGCCATCAGCCGACGCGTTATTACCAATGTACCAGTTGATGCCGCCCTGCGAGGCGATCAGCACGGGATCGCCGGCCACGATGAGATTGCGTATGAAGATCGGCCCAATAATGATGAGCGCCCCGCAGATGTAAAGGGCAGATTGCCGCAGCACGTAGCGCAACACTCGAGATTGCAAAATTACCAGGACAATAACGAGAGGGATGATCACGAGGATGGTGGGTCGCGTAATGGCCGCCAGTCCGGACAACACGCCGGCGACGAGCAGTTCGCGCGGTCGCTGACTTTCTCGCCAGGTGATTATTTGATACAAAGTAATTTGCACGAGCAAAGTAAAGAGCGGATCAAGGAGCAATTCGCTTTCAAAGTATATCAGGATCGGGCAGAAGGCTTGCAGGAGTGCTGCTACCAGACCCACGCGCAAAGTGAATACGCGCTTGCCGAGAAAATAAGTCATAGCCACCGAGGCGACGCCTATGGCAAGACCGAATAGTCGGCCCACCCAGAGAGAGGTCCCGAATACGGCATACAATAGGCCGAGGCAGTACACGTAGAACGGGGCACGGAAGTAGGTCGTACCGCCGAAGATGTGACCGTGAGCGATTGATATGGCCCAGTTGTGATGGTAAAGGTTGTCTACCGTCAGTTGATTCCACTCAGAGAGTCCGTGATAGTAAAGAAGGTATCCGATTCGAAGAGCACAGGCGATCAGGAGGATAAGGAGAAGCGCTCGGTGGGATTTGATCCAGAGTCCGACAGATCGTCGCATGCACCCAATATAGCCTTAGCATCATTCACGCGTTCGTAAAAAGTTGCAATCGCTCTCATTGATAGATGACAGAAACGGTCCTCTGGTTGCACACTGCATGGCTGAATGGAGTAAAGAGAGGGAGGACCGGGGCGATTTGTATCGACCTTAAGATAATGGTTTAGAATGTGTTAGCGATGCGCGAAAAAACAACCTTGCAATTGTTTGCCTAAAAGTGTTAAAACCGGGTGGCGGCATACCCTTTGCTCTTTGAGTTTCGGCAAAACAAAGGAGAACCGATGTTCAATCGCATCAATAGCTCGATTCCCGCTGCGTCAATGATGGTAGTCATAATCATGCTATCGGTGTCATCGGTCTCTGGTCAAACTTTATTGTCGCCGTCGCTGGATTCCCTGGTGCAAAATGCCGCCGTGGCGGATTCGATTGTCAACGTAGTCATTTTCCTGAACAATACTAATGCCGACGCAGCGGTAGCGGCAGCATCGGCCAATCCGGATATGTCGCGCGCGGAGCGTATTAAATCAGTAGTCGGGCATTTGATGGCGCGCCAGTCTAGCCCCTCGGTCGAAGAAGTTCTTCGCTTCGTTAATCAATATACATCAGTACAGCCGGAGCAGTTCTGGATTACACCTGCGGTCACCGCTCGCATACCTGTGTCGAAATTGCATGCGCTGTCGCTGTTGACGGGTGTGCGGAGCGTGGTTCCGAATGTCACTATTCAAGAGACGACTCCGGTGTCGGTGCAGGATGCGCCTGAACAGGCGTCATCGGTGTCGAATGAACTGAATCTGCTTCGGGTTCCGATACTGTGGCAGCAGGGCCTCAACGGTCATGGGCGTCTCGTGTGCTCGTTTGATACGGGCGTTGAAGAGAGTCATCCGGCCCTTACATCGAAATGGCGCGGGAATCACGCCAGTCTGGCGTCGACCTGGTTCTCGAAAGTGAAGCCGGACACGCTGCCGTATGACAACGCCGGTCATGGTACACATACGATGGGAATCATGGTTGGTTCAGCCGGAGCGGACAGTTTCGGCGTAGCTCCGGGCGCGGAATGGATTTCGGCGGGAGTGATTGATCAGGGAAGGCCGTTGACGACCACAATCAGCGACATTCTTGATGCGTTCCAGTGGGCGCTGGACCCGGACGGCGACACTTCGACCACGAATGACGTACCGGATGTCCTTTTGAACAGCTGGGGCATCCCGGCGGGCCTGTTTACGCCGTGTGATCCGACATTCTGGCAGGCAATCGACAATGTCGAGGCGGCCGGAATCGTGACCATTTTCGCAGCGGGCAACGAAGGGCCCAATCCCATGACGATTCGCAACCCCGCGGACCGGACGAGTTCTCCGATCAACTCATTTTCGGTCGGCGCGGTGGACATAAATAAGATTATTGCCGGATTTTCCAGTCGCGGACCCTCGAGTTGTGACACAACTCAGATTAAACCGGAAGTGGTGGCGCCGGGAGTGAGCATTCGTTCTTCAACAAAGGGCGGGACGTACGCTTTTATGAGCGGCACGTCGATGGCCGCGCCGTATGTCGCCGGGCTCGTGGCGCTGTGCCGTCAGTTCAATCCCGATGCCACCGTCGAACAAATCAAGTATGCGCTGTTGCAATCGGCGGTCGATTTAGGACCGGCGGGTGACGACAACGCCTACGGCCACGGTCTCATTGATGCTTCCCAGCTGACCCAGTACTTGCCGGCTCCGAATAGTCCTCATTTTGCGGTGGTCGGCAAGCAGATCAGCGGTAACGGTGTGGCGTTTCCGGGCGATACGGTGCAAATGCAGGTGCGTCTGATCAATAGCTCTGGAAATATCGAGCAAGTACACGGTCGTCTGGTAGCCCTGACGCAGGGCCAGGCGACGGTTCTGATGGATACGGCGAACTTTTATTTCGGTCTGGGCGGAACGAGCGCGGTCAACAATGACGGATTTTCGATGACCGTAGATCCCAGCGAGGTTAACGGACTCCTGATGCCGATGCGTCTGTATCTGTCAAATCCGTCCCTTCAGGTCTCCGACAGTGTCGACCTGTCCCTGATAGTTGGATACCCCGAGCCGGGCACCTCGGTGGCGCTGCACACGGGCATAATTGACCTGAGTGTGTCGGACTTTGCCCAGTATGGTCTGGCGGGCGGATCCATCTACAATCTTGCGGGCGAGGGGTTCAGAGTTAACGGCGGGCCGAATCTTTTGTATGAGTCAGGGATACTGGTCGGTCGCAACAGCCTTCAGTTGTCGGGTTCGATTCGGGATTCGCTGGGCCACTTTGTCCCGTCGGCGTTCACCCCCCAGACGCCGATGGAGAGCCCGTGGATAGCGTCGGACGGAGCGGTGCATCGTACCTGCGCCTACGCCGATACGCGCTCATCGATACCGATACCGGTGACGGTCAATCAGGAGACGGTGAATTACTCGGCGAGCGGTGATAACGGGTTTGTGATCTTCAAGTATTATCTAGTCAATCACTCGCTGCAAAATCTGACCAATCTGCATTTTGGATTTTTCACCGACTTCGATCTTTCGGCGGGAGCTGATCAGGTCCATTTCGACACTTCGGACGCCATTCTCTACCAGCAGAGCAGCAGTGGACCACTGGTGGGACTCATCGGGTTGAGCACGATTTCATCGTATAAAGCACTTGCGAACGGGGCGACCAAGACGGGATTCAAGGCTGCAGAAAAGTACTCACTCATCTCGACAACGGGCATTCAGGTCGATGAACAGG
>DATKJY010000353.1:0-5740 GCA_035543175.1 Candidatus Acidiferrum sp. | reverse complement strand
ATGGAGCGGTATGCTCGTAAAAACGACTTTCCGATTATCGGACCCATCGCGGGTCGATTTCTCTATCAAATGGCCGTCACGGTCGGAGCGCGGCGGATTCTCGAGCTGGGGTCCGGATTTGGATACTCGGCGTATTGGTTTTCGATGGCGGCTGGACCGTCGGGTCGAATAACCATGACAGATAACGACGCGCAGAATATGCGCCGCGCTTTGGAGTACCTTGGCAGAGCGCGTCTCAAAAGTCACTTTGATTTCAAGGTCGGCGAAGCTGTAGCTCTGGCGAAGACTATGCTTGGTCCGTTCGATATCATTCTAAACGACATAGATAAAGTCGCCTATCCGCATACGATTGATCTTGCGGCCCGGCTGCTTCGTCGAGGCGGTCTGTTTATTACGGACAACGTCATCTGGAGCGGGCGTGTGATGGATTCCCGCAAAGACAGGACAACGACAGCTATTGTCGACTTCACCAAACGCTTGTACGCTGACAAACGCTTCTGTACCACCATTGTACCTATACGCGACGGTCTCGCTGTCGCCGTGCGAATGTAGCTCCCTGACCGTCGCCTACACGCGGATGGCGATCGGGTCAAAAGCGGGTGGCCGCGCTCCCATCCCTAAATTGCTCTGGTTGGGAACCGAACCGGCGCTCGATCGTTACAAGAGTTAGAATTCGTTAAGGTATCTTTAAGGTCTTCCGATAAGAGTCTGTGGGGCGCTATGCCGGGGTTTCGCAACCTTTCGGCTGTTTCCAGTAAGAGAAGGGGGAGCACTGGAGGATCTTGAAGACGGGTTCAATGAGAGACCGTTAGCGGTCTTTCGAGACTCGTAGTCATGGTACAAGCATAATTGACGGTGACCCGGATTCGAACCAGCAAATTTATGTTGACAAATTATTCGTATATAGGCTTAATACCTACTCACCATTTCCAAGCGTCGAGTGCGGTATTGGTTGGCACTATCCGTAGGTTGTCCCTAAGCGGAGTAATCACGGTTACATTGTCATGATTGTGGCGGCTAGAGACAGGAGCCGCTCGAGCACAATGATTGTTCTGATTCAGGAGGATATATGGTTCCAAAACGAGCGCAGTTTCTGACATACGGAAGCGACGGTCAATGCGCGGACATCCGTAAATTTATTGAGGATGGCGGCGTATTGCTCGATATCCGTGACATTGAAAAGAAGCCGCTGACGATGGAAGAAGTGAACGCCCTGGTCGGATACCTTGATTTGAACCACTTTCTCAACCCCATGTCGCCGTCGTTTGACAAGCACGGACTGGACAAAGAGCTCCCGCCGAGGGACGAAGTCATTGCCATGATTGTCAAGGACCACACGCTTCTTCGCCGCCCCATCATTCGTACCAATCGCCTGTTTACGATCGGCTGCGACAAGCGGAAGATTGCCGAGATGCTTCAAATCAGTCCCAACGGCAAACCTTCGACCGACGACGACAAGGATAACGGCCAGAACAAGCGTGAGGCCGCCAACACGGCCGGCTGATCTCCCATCCGTTCCCGTAATCGCTTTTCTTTTCTTTCGAGCGTGCGTATATTCGTTGCGACCCAAGCTCATGAGGTGGCAGCATGGATATAGAGCGCGAAATTCTTGAGACAGACATACTGATAGTCGGCGCCGGGCCCGCCGGACTGGCAGCGGCTTATACCCTTGCGACCAGATTGGCCGCTCATCCCGATGTAAAACGGCCGGAAATGGTCATCATGGAGAAGGGCGCTTTTCCCGGCGCTCACTCGCTTTCCGGAGCCGTGCTCGACCCTCGAGGGTTGGCGGAACTGATCCCGGATTTCGTGGCAAAGGGAGCCCCGCTTGAAGCCCCGGTCTGCAGCGATTCCTTCTATTATCTGACCGAAGGCGGCGCGTTCAAATTTCCGATTAATCCCCCTCCGCTCAATAATCACGGTAACTACATCATTTCTCTCAATAAGGTCACTGCGTGGCTGGCCGAGCAAGTGGAAGCGGCCGGAATTTCCGACCTTTATTCCGGAATGGCCGGCTACGATTTGCTGGTCGAGGATGGAACGGTCGTGGGCGTTCAGACTGTAGATATGGGTCTGGACAAAGACGGCACACCGAAATCAAGTTTCTCCCCAGGATCGATTATCCGAGCCAAAGTGACCGTGTTGTGCGAGGGCGTTCATGGATCACTGACCCGCCACGCTCTCGAGAAGATTCCGCAGTTGCTTGAGGGGCGCGAACCGCAATCGTATCTCACGGGTGTCAAAGAGGTGTGGGAAGTCCCCGAAGGCCGGATTGCTCCGGGAGCCGTGATTCACACGCTTGGATGGCCGCAACCATCATACGAGTACGGTGGTGGTTGGATTTACGGGATGGCCAACCGACAAGTGTCGGTGGGCTATTGTGTCGGGCTCGACTCACCCGACCCGACAAACGACCCGCACATGAAATTCCAGCGGTACAAAACGCACAAAGTCGTGCGCCGGATACTCGAAGGCGGCACCATGCTTCACGCCGGAGCTAAAACGATGCCTGTGGCCGGTTACTATGCGGTACCCAAGCTGTATCATAGTGGGTTGTTGCTCTGCGGCGATTCAGCCGGACTTCTCAATCCGCAGCGGTTGAAAGGCATTCATCTCGCGATCAAGTCCGGTATCATGGCCGGCGAGACACTCTTTGAAGCAGCTCGAACCGGTGACTACTCGATCGTGACCCTCAAGCAATACTCCGACCAATTCGAAATTAGCTGGGCCAAAACGGAGATGTACGGTTCAAGGAATTTTCATGCCGGCTTCCGTGGCGGGGTTGTGCCGGGCCTTTTCCACGGCGCGATGCAGATGATCACCGGCGGGCGCGGTCTGTTTGATAAACGCAAGCATGGCCGGGACCATACGTATATGCTCAAGAAAGCCGATTACGCGCGTCGATTCGGCCATGAGCCAAAGAAGATCGAAATCAAATTCGACAACCAGTATACGTACGACAAGCTCACCGATGTCTACAAGTCAGGCACCAAGCATGAAGAGCATCAGCCGCCGCATCTGGTGATTGCTGACTATGACATCTGCAACAATCGTTGCCCTGAGGAATACGGCAACCCGTGCCAGAACTTCTGCCCGGCGAGTGTCTACAATATGGTTGATGATGCCGCACGACCGGGGAAGAAAAAGCTTGAACTGACGCCTTCGAACTGCGTCCATTGCAAGACCTGTGATATCGCGGACCCGTATCAGGTTATTCGATGGGTGACGCCGCAGGGGGGCGAGGGCCCCAACTATACCGACATGTAGTCGGCGATCTGTCAATTGTAGCTCTGCGGTTCAGGTTCTCGTTGTACGTTCAACACGCCGCGATGTGATACATCTTTGATCATTTCATATGTGTAACGGGGGAATTTCGGAACCCGCTCGGTCGAACTTTGTTAAGCTGCCGGCGTATTTATTAGGGTACAAGAGAGATATCATATGCTATTGAAGGTTGTGGCGGTTCAAGCCCGGATGGGTCGGCCCCTGTCGCTTGGGGAGAAGATGTACATATTCAAACTGCGGGCGGATTTTGTCTGTTTTCCGGAGTACTGGCTGCTTGATGAATCGGTTCCGGACTATCACCGAGCCGCCTTGCGCTGGCTTGAGTACCAGTCCTATCTGGTCCGCCTTTCCGATGAGCTCGGTACCTGTATCGTGGGTGGAACGGTGGCGCTGCCGGATGGCGATCAGATCTACAACACCTGCTTCGTGATCGACCGCGGCCATGTGATTGCTCAATATCGGAAGCGGTTTCCTGTTCCGGGAGAGTTAGCCAAAGGGATCGCGCCGGGTAATCGCAAGTTAGTCGTCTCGCTGGATGGAGTCAAAATCGCAACCCTCATTTGTGGCGACGTCTTCCACCCTGAATTGTATGACGAATTGTCCGGCGATGATGTCGATGTCGTGTTCATCCCTACGACGTCGCCGTATCGGCCGGAAGATTCGCTGTCGCAGAAACACGACCGCGACCAGAAGTATTTTGTGGCGGGTGCTGAAGTTGCCGGGGCTTATGTCGTGAAAACATGCGGGGCGGGGAGCATTTTCGGACATCGTCTCCAGGGTCGCTCCCTGATCGCCGCTCCCTGGGGCGTGGTAAATCGTGTCGAGCCCCTCGATGAAGATTCCGTGCGTATCCTCACTGAGACGCTTGATATTGCGGAGCTGCGAGAGTTCCGACGTCGCTATCGGGAATCGAACCTCCCACCTTCGAATTCTCCTCAAATAAAACAAGACTCCCTATAGGGGAGCCTTGCGAGATTAATCGGGGTCGGACAAGCTTAGAGCGCTTCGCCTCCTCGTGACCGAAGCTTATCGATGTCGTTTTCTACCTTGGACGATTTCAGAAGATTCTGGTACCAGTTCGAATACATCTCCTGCTGTTTCGCCATCTTCACTGCGTTGTAAACGGAGTCACGTTTCTCGTTATAGGCAGTGAGATCCGGCGCCTGCCGGTCCAGCAGTTGCATGATCATAGCGCCACCCTGCCAGGTAAACGGCTCGGCGTATTGGCCGACGGTAGACATTGAGAACGCCATGCCGACTGCCTTGGGGTCGTAGCCGAAGCCGGCGACATTACTCGTCCGCGTGAACGGATCGGTCTGGACATATTCCAAACCTTCGCGCTTGGCTACCGTTTGCGGATCCGTTCCGCCGCGAATCTGAGCATAGAGAGCTTTGGCGGTATCCAAACACATCTGATCGATCATATCTTTTTGGAGATCCAGGCGCACCTGAACCTTGACGTCGTCAAACGCGGCCGGACCGGCGGGCATCCGCTGAGCGACCTGCGCTACCCAGATGGCCGAACCGTTTTCCATGATGTCCGAAATAGCTTTCGGATCGGCGCTGAAAGCGAAATCGTTGGCCGACTGACTGAATCCAACCGGAGGATCAATCGGGGCCTGTCGGGCGAATGGCTGGGTAGTCATCATCTGTATGCCGGCATCTTCAGCGGCCTTCTGGAATCCGAGTTCCTTGGCTGCCGTCTGGAATTCGGTCAGCTTCTGATAATCGGCGTCAATGGTGCTCTGGGAGACGTCTACCTTAATCAGAATATGAGACACATGAGCTTTCCGGACGGTCTCTTCGGCCGTCTTGCCTCTTGGCGTCTCTTTGAAATCCTGATACCCGTGATGCTGAATGATATGCCAGCCGAATTGCGTCTGGAATGGCTCGGAGATATCTCCGTCCTTCAGGCTGAAAGCTCGCTGATCGAACGGCTGGACCATCTGGCCTTTCGCGAAGAATCCCAGGTCGCCACCGGCGCCGGCCGAGCCATCCTGCGAATGAGCTCGCGCCATTTCGGCGAAATCTGCGCCTGCCTTGATTGAATCGTAAATCGCCTTGATAGTCGCATAGGCAGCAGCAGAGTCGGCGGCACCGGGCTTCTTCTCGATCACCGCCAGATTGAGGGAGGCCCGATCCTCTTGATGATAGTTGTCCTTATGCGCGTCGAAATACTGACGAACCTGATCGTCGGTAATATTCCATAGGCGCGTGGCGTAACGCTTCATCGGCACGTCGATATACCCCACCCTGATCTTCTCGGTACCGGCGAGGAACGCGTCCTTGACCTCGTTCTCCGTCACCTCGACAGCCGATATGATCATCTCCTGCATTTTCATCTTCTTCAGATCGGATTGGATCATCGGTTCGAGGGAGGCCCAGAAGGAGGCTGCCTGCGGGTCGGCCATCGCCTGCATATATTTCTGATAATCAAACTTGCCGTCGGTCTGGA
>DATKJY010000352.1:0-2874 GCA_035543175.1 Candidatus Acidiferrum sp. | reverse complement strand
CACAAACTCGCCCGGATAGATCACCGTTTTTCATGGCGACCGCAGCACTGGTGGCTGGTCGCTTTAGTATCCGTTGTGTGTACGGCTGCAATCGTCTGGCTTTATATCACGCGCATTAAGTTCGAGATAATATTTCTTCCTCCATTTGTCGGCAGACCTCCGACACCCGAATATGCGACGTTCAGCCCAAAGCACCTTCTCGATATCGTAAATCTCTCGCTGATCCTCCTTCCGGGACTCGGCGCTCTCCTCGCAGCCGGGGCTTCATCGCACAAGGAGTCCTCACGGTCGCCGATCGGCGTTTTCATGCTCCTGTGTTTTGCGGCGTCCCTTTTGTTCGTATTGGTTATCGATCCGCAACTGGGCATGGAGCGAGACTGGGATCTAATGTCTTTCACGCTCTTCCCGCTGGTTCTCTATTTGGTCTATCGGACATCCATGCCCAGCCTTCTGAGAAGTGGTCGACCGGTAGTTGGGTATATTGTAGTCACCATGTTGATAACCACGAGTTACATCGCGGCCAACATCGAAGTTGCCGCATCGGAGGCCCGTTACCTGTCACTCCTGCGGTATTATGCTACGAAGGAGCGAAGCGGCTGGTCGATTCTTGTCACATACTATCAGGACAAAGGGGACACGGAGCACGCGTCGCAAATTCAAAGAGAGATGGCGGGCGTTTTTCCGGATTATCGCAGGCTGATGGACGCGTATGCGCATCTGAACAGTGACGATTACGGGACCGCCTACCAAATTGCCGACTCGCTGGTTCGCCAGTATCCGTACAATCCGGACTTCCTGCAGATTTACGCCAATTGCCTTGGGCAACTGGGGAGATTCAAGGAGTCCGAGTCGTACTTTCAAAGGACGCTGGCAATCAGGCCGCACAGCGCGGTGGTTGAAAATGAGTTCGCACAGATGTATCTCAAGTCCGGCGCTCTGCACGATGCGCTGGAGACCTTCCGAGCTGCCCACGAGGATAATCCCAATCTCACCTTTGTTTCAGAGGGATTTGGCTTAGCCTATTTCCGATTGGGGCAGTTGGATTCCGCCGGCATGGTTGCCGACTCCCTGTTTCAGGCGGATCCGCATTCCCCCGGAGGGCATTTACTCAAGATGGTGATAGCGATTAAGCAAGGGGACCTGACGGCAGCTCGGGAGCATCTTGGCGAATTCAAACGATATGGTCGTGAGCGCTCGGATTACTCCGGCATTCTGCAATACTATGCGTATCTCGAACGGTGACAACGCCAGGCGACTTTTCTCAGCAGCGCTCTTTCTGACGATAGCGTTGTTCGGGGTGGCGTCGTCTGTGAAGGCTCCGGCTCCGTGGGGAATCAATCACCTTCAGTTTCTTCCTCTGGTCGCTTGGCTCATTTATTGGATAGCGTTCCTGCTCGCAATTATGCTGGCGTTCGCGACAAAACTCGACGCGCGACTTGACCGGGTGGTGGATGCGACAGCGCAGCTGATTTTTGAGCGGGGTATTTGGCCGAGACTGGCGCTGGCGGTGATTTCGATTGCGATTTTCTACGCGTTTCGGATGAAGACTCATTTTCTGGGAGATGGGTACGCGCTGCTGTCGGTGCTCGGTCAGGGGGAGACGTACATGCACAAGTGGACGGAGATGGGTTCGATTGAAGTTATTCGATGGATTCAGTCGTTATTAGGGGAGCACACAAAACAGACGGCGCTTGAGACGTTTCAGATCCTGTCAGTTTTCTCCGGCGGCATCGTCATATATAACTTCGTCGGCATTGCCGAAAATATTGCCGAGGACCGGGCGACGCGATTAGTTGCTTTGGTGACGCTGCTGTTCTCCGGAGTAGTGCTCTTATTCTTTGGATATGTCGAGTTCTATCCAACCGTTTGGGCCGGGACCGCGCTGTTTATTAATCTCTCATTGGAAAGCTTCCGTTCGGGACGGCGTCCGTATCTGGCTATTCTTGTATTCGCTCTGACCTGCTACCTTCATCTGATGCTGTTATTCATGGGGGGAAGTGTTCTGTATCAATTGATTCGAGGGTTCCTTCCGGCTGGTATTGCCGGGCGCAAACACGCCGTCTTCTTTGTAGCAGGTGTTGTCGGCCTTGTGCTGCTCGGAATTGGGGCCGTTCGACTCTATGTGGGAGCGAAGCAGTTTCACGTCATATTCCTGCCATTGACGCCCGCAGCCGACAGCGGTGACTATGGGCTATTCACGTCAAAACATTTCCTCGATATCGTAAACGAGATATTGGTGATTGTTCCGTCGATTCTCGCGCTGTCGGTGCTTGCATTCGGCAAGCAAAGCGGTCGTGGAATGCAACAGCGGGATTGCTTCCTTGTTGCAGCAGCGGTGGGTGCACTCTCCTTTCTGCTGTTCGTGGATCCGGGGCTGGGAATGGCGCGTGACTGGGACCTGATGTCGCTGACACTTCTGCCTTTGATCCTGCTGATACTCTCGCGTATCGATTTGTCGTCAATCCGGGCGAACGGGCGCCTGCTGATCAGTCTGGTCGTCGTTTCCGGGCTGCTGTCGACCGGCTATCTGTACGCAAATATATCAGGACCGTTTTCCGAGAGGCGCTTTCTGTCGTTGATCGAATACTATGGCGCCAAGGATCTTTCGGGGTGGAGCTCGGCAGCGTCGTATTTCAGAGATGCGAAGAATTCAGTGGGTTTCGATGAAGTTGTCCGGAAGATGAAGCCGTATTTTCCAGATGAAGCTGATCTTGCGGAGACCTACAACTGTGTCGACCGCAAGGACTACAATCGGGCGCGCGCCCTTGCCGAAAACCTTGTCGAGCGAAATCCGAATAATACCCGATACCTGGATGTTCTTGGAAACACGTACGCCAAGCTTGGCGAATACCAGAAGGGGGAGGCCTGCTATCT
>DATKJY010000351.1:0-10378 GCA_035543175.1 Candidatus Acidiferrum sp. | reverse complement strand
GGTCGTCAAAATTCGGGTCTCTGACTCCCTGTGACGGATTATAGCTGACAAAAAGTACGCCGGGATCCAGCGAATCGCGACAACTGACCAGTTGTCCCAAGTTGATAGTGGAGGCAACCGGCAAGGACCACTCTACCGATCTCCGCTCAAGGTCCAGGCAAAACAGCACCCGAGGCGTGAGATCACGGGCCGGGCAGACGTGGACAAAGAGTTCCGGGTTGCCATCGTAATCGTAGTCCATTTGTCCCAGCATGACAATCTCAGGATTCCAGGTCCCGTTTCCGGTCCGGTCCTTTCCCGTATTGAGGAATATTGTATCTCGCTTGCCGCTGTCCGGGTGAATCACGATCACAAATGCCGAGTCGTGTTGAAACCCACCTACCGCGACACCGGTAGAGGTTCCCTTCCGATCCTTCGTGACAACGGCATCGCCAATGGTCAGCCAGACCGGATTATCGTTGACCGTTCTTGCAGCGGGAAAATCTCCTAGATTGATTCCGTTCGGCTGGTCGTATGAACCCATGGTGTTGTACACGCGCGTGAAAGCCAGCGGCTCGTACTGACCATTGTAAACCGTCCGGTACACATGGATCGGGTGCGCGACTTTGAACGTCGTCAGTTCCGGCGGGCTCACGTTCCTTGGCGTAAATTCATATGGGAAAAAACGTGGATCCCGCCTGGCGTCATACGTGAGCTTGTCCACCGGCATTGCCGCCCGGACCGGTCCCAATGTCATGAGGATGCAGAGCAGAATCAAACGATACATGTAGTTCACTCACCGTGTGGATTCGTACCGGCAATCCTGAGATACGCACATACGTTAGTGCCTTCCCCGACCCGGCTGGTCAAAGAAATACTGCCGCCGTATAATTCGACAATAGTCTTGACCATGGAAAGACCAAGTCCTGTGCCGGTGTTAGGTTTGGTGGAGTAAAAGGTATCGAACACGCGCGGCTGCGACGCCTCTTCAATCCCGCAGCCATTATCCGCAAGCGAAAATTCGATCATCGATCCATCAGAGTGCCATTCGATCGTTATCGCCGGATGTGGTCTGTCTGCCAATGCATCAATACCATTCAGCAGCAAGTTGTTCACGACAATGTAGAATTGGCGCCGGTTGCATTCGACCGCAACTCCGGGTTCACCCGACACGCGCACGGCAATGCCGCGCTGTTCGATCAGAGCGCCGTCGGCATTCAATGCATCCTCGACAACAGAGGCAATGCACACCGCTTCCGGAGCGTATTCGGATTCCAGTTTAGTGTACTGTGAAATCAGACGCGTGAGCTGCAGTGCCCGCCCCACCGCCTCTTTGGCCTTCAGACCATACTTGTTTACCCACTCCGGCGAAAACGCCGCCGGTCCTTGCGACGTTGCCAGTCGACCCAAGGCTCCTTCCGCCGGGAACAGCGCATTTCGTATCTCGTGGGCAAAGCCGCCAGCGATATCTTTGGCCTGTCGATATTTCTCCTGCGCAATAATCGTCTTCTGCGCTTCTTTCAACGCCCGATGTACTTTTTCCAGCTCATTCTTCTGCTGCGATATCAGGACCAGATTCCTTCGCGTCCTCGATCGGTAGTAGTTCATGACGACAAAGCCAACAAGCAAGCTGAACAGGACGGCAAGTATATAGTATTGATAGTCGAGATACGCAATTCGGACGAAAGCCCAAAGTCCGCGGCGCTCGATATGAGCCACCATGGCACGATTTACCCCTCTGGCCAGCACCGTAAGCAATCTGCCGGTAGAATCATATTCGACGGGAATGATATCCAGGTAAGGCGACTCGGTTCGAGCCAACTCCTTGAGATCACTATTGTAAGCACCAGTCGTCCCTTGCACACTCAGCGCCATTGCGCGACCAACATTTTCCCAACTCGAAAGACTTCGCATGAAACCTATACCGCAACAGCTTCGTCCCTCGGCCGTCACTTGCAGCTTTTGATTGAGTATGCGAACGACGCCGTATTTCTGCGCTACATACAGGTCCCGGGTACCTTCGTCATTACGGTCCGACAGCCAGCAGTCCACAAAAGGAATGGTGTCTTTCGACGATTCGAGTACTCTCCCCAATCCATCGATACACGATAAATACATGCAGTAATCGGGGGGCGGACCAGTTGTCGCTTGTGTATCAAGAGGAATCTGGTGCGTAACCAAAAATTCGCCCTCCCTCCAACCTCTAATCAGGCCGGCATTCTGAAAATTGGTAGCCATTATCCGCGCGAAGACGACCTTGCCGGAGCTGTCGATCCGACTGAGGTACGAATTGTGGTCATCATACACCGAATCGACAATACCGTTGCCGGGAGACTGTGTGACGAAAATGACGCCCGGCGACGTGCGATCCCGACAGTCGAACAGGGCGTTTGAACCGACGGGAGCCGCTACTGCTCGACGCCATCTGATTCGCATATCAGTGGGGTCCACACATACGAGCAGGCGTGGCCCGATGTCGCGCTCCGTATTCACAAAGAACAGCAACTCGGCGCGGCCGTCGTAATCATAATCCATGGTGTCGATGAAGTATGCTTTGGGACGCCAGAAACCATCGCCGGTCGCATCCTTACCGGAGCAGATATATAGAGAATCGCGACGCTCCGGTTTGGGAAACAGTTTCATCAGAAATAGTGAATCACTCCGGTACCCAAGCACCACCGCAGCTTTTCTGGATTCTTTAGAATCGCTAACCACATACAGGTCAGTAAGGGTCAAACAGAGACCGTTGTCGCTCACTGTTTCCAACTGTGGGAGCTTTGCGAAATAGACCTGGGCAGTCATGTCTTCGGTGAGCTCCGGATTGTGCGCGAACACGAGCCAGGCCGTATCTCGAGGTCCATGACTGACGTGGAGTACTTCGACAGCTCTGGTCAACCAGCGGCGCTGCGGACCATCCTTCGCCAGATAGAAAGGCGCAAATGCATACGGCAAATATCGCGGATCATCCTGGAAAGAGAGATCGAGTCGTCTCACGGCGAAGGCCGAACTGACAAGACCAAGACAGATACAGCCCACAATACACCACGTGAGAAGTTGTAACTTCATGTAGTCTATGCCTGAATATTCAGTTTCCGGGCCAAAATCCCTCGCCTCCAATATAGTGAAGTTCTACCGATTAGTCAATTATCAGATAGTCGATCGCCAGCCCCCGGCCAGCAATGCTTCGGAGCTCAGAGGCTCACTCGGCCCGATTACCGCGAATAGGATGAGAGTACCTCTATAAGCCGGTCGGCATCGGACTCGTTATTATACAGGTGGGAGGAGACCCGTATCGAACCCTCCCGATTCACCAGAATAATCTTGCGGTCGAGAATCGCCCGGTGCAGGCTCTTTACATCTTCGCAGGAGAAAGTGAAAATCGAAGAGCGGTGTCGGGGCGTCATGTCTGACGTAATTCGGTAGAACTGATCTGTCTTCAGATACGCCACCAGACGATCGATCAGATCATGGTTGTGTTTCTGAATATTCCCTATTCCGAGATCCTGAAAGATCTTCATCGATGCCTTCATTCCCATCAGGTTGAGGACCGCGTAGTACCCCATTTCGAAACGACGCGCCGAATCGAACAGCCTCTTATCGTAGTGAAACAAATCGCTGAATTTCATCCCCCAGTCGGCCGCCACCCAGCTCATCCACGGGGGCGTTAACGTGTCGCGGACTTCGTCGGACAGGTAGAAAAAACCGCACCCCTGCGGCGCCAGCATCCACTTCTGGCAACCGGACGCGAATATATCTATTCCCAGTCTCCGCACATTCAGTGGCTCCGTCCCCATCCCCTGGATGCCGTCGACGACGAAATACATGTGGTGTCTCTTGCAGATTTCGGCAATGGTGGCCAGGTCGTTTTTGTATCCGTTGAAGAACTGGACGTACGAAAGCGCCAGCACCCGGGTTTTCGGTCGGATGGCCTTGACGAATTCGTCGATATCAAAATGGCGATCGCGTGACTTGATGAACCGCACCTTCAACCCACGGGCTTTAGCCGCTCCCTGAAACGTATATACCACCGCCGGGAACTCAACATCAGAAACCAATATCTCGTCCCCCTTTTTCAGAGGTAGCCCGTAGGCGGCGATATTAAGCCCAAACGTCGTGTGCAGTCCGATTCCCACCTGACGTTTCTGCGCCCCGATCAAGCCGGCGTAACCGACGCGAAGTTCATCGGCAACCTCGTACGCATAGTGCGAGTCATCGTGCTCGGCAGCCGTGCGAATGGCCATATTCTCGTTGATGGCGTCAGTGACCGTTGACGCAAACGGCCCGTAGGAGGCCGCATTGAAGTAGACAATCTTTTCTGTGTGGGGAAAAAGCGCCCGGGCGGCCTTGAATTTCGAACGAATGGTGTCATTCATATTGTTGTCTCATCTTTGCTCAGCGCCATAGGATGCTAAGCTTAGCTTTTGCTATATATGCTGGTGATACGATTATACTCATCGGGGGGTTCACTGCTTCTATAGAGAATACAAGTAGCCGATTATGGCCAGCGTCCCGGCCAGTTTAATCAGAAAGGATACAAGCAGAAATAGAAGAAACGGCATCGGGAGCTTCACGCGCACCGATAACCGCATGACGATAGGCGCCGCGCCAATGACGAGTGCAAAAAGCGCCCCGGCCAGCCCGGCCCGAACTCCGGCAAACGGCAGTATCGAATAGAAGAAACTGTAGACAATGGTAGGCAGAACCACGAAAAAAACCGCCTCCATGAAGAAATTCATTATGGTCCAGGTAATGCCGGTCGTTTCTAGCAGTTCGGGCGGCAGCCCGGCGGTGAGCCCCAACTTCTTCTCGATGCGATCCAGTACAAACGAGATGACCAGCAGGTAAGCGGCTGCAATTACCAGACAATAGACAAACAATTGCATCGAAATCATCTATAGCCACCCGTGCGCGCGGTACCAGTCAAACGTCTGCTTTGCACCCTCGGCAAATCCGATTCGCGACTCGAAACCCAACTCTGTTTTCGCCTTTTCAGTCGAGATTTCCCACGACGCCAGCAATTCCCGTGATTTCTCGCGCGTGAGCATCGGCGTCGCGCCAAACAACCGCAAGGTATACTCCGAAATCGAAGCAATCAACTTGAACAATGGCGCCGGTACATACAGCGGGAATGCCCGCTTGCCGCATGCTTCCTTCAGCAGTCCGACCAATTCTGACATGGCATAGGACCGGTTTTCCGCGATATAGAAGATCGATCCCGATCTGGTCTCGGCGACGGTCGCGCGGAATATGCCAAAACAGAGATCATCGACATGGACGAGCTGAATCCTCCGCGCCGGATTCCCGAACAGTGGTCGAATCCGGCTGTTGACCGTCTTGAACACCGTCAACATCTCTTTGTCCCCCGGACCGTAAACACCCGGCGGGCGAACCATGGCGATATTGATCTTGTCTTTAAATGTCAACGCGACCCGCTCCGCCACCAGTTTCGACTCTCCGTAAACCGTCAGGGGCCGGGGTGGATCCAACTCTGTAATAGGCTTCTCGCTGTCAGACGGTCCGGCGGCGGCCAGTGAAGAGATGAGGACGAGTTTCCTGACTGTTGGATTCGCTGAAGCTACAGCCTGCAGCAGGTTGCTCGTTCCGGTTTCGTTCACTTCGAAAAACCGCTGTCGGCTTTTGGCCTTTACCAATCCGGCATTGTGAATGATGCAGTCGACACCTCTTACCATATCCGGAAGCGACCCCGGATCGGTCACATCACCATGCCGAAACTCGACTGGAATGCCGGCCAGGAGGGAGACATCGGCCGTCCTGCGAACACCGGCTACAACCTTAAACCCCTGCTCCACGAAAAGCCGGGACAGCCGCGAGCCGATAAATCCGTTAGCCCCCGTGATCAACACCGATTGTGACGTCCTGTTCATCGCCATGCCGCCAAAGGTAGATATTCGAGGGTACGCCAACAAGTGGAGATATTATCCGCAGCATCGTCCTGTACTCTCCAGATTTTCAGATACCGGACAAAATGGAATAATGTTTGACAGACCCGCTCGAAGGTTTTAGACTACGGCGATTCATAATGAAAATAGGTCCCGGAGGCGTGGTGCCCGAAGAAAGAACGCGGCGAGATTTTCTTGGCATAATTCTGGGTGGCGGTCTCATTGCCACACTCGGCGCCACCATATATCCCATCTTCAAATACTTGATACCGCCCCCGTCGGGCGAAGCAAATGTCTCCCAGGTTAAGCTTCCGTTCAAGAAAGCTGATATCGCCGCCGACCCCAAGAAGGCCAAGACGTTTCGATTCGGTCGCGATCTCGGCATAATTGTACTTCTCCCGTCGGGCGAGCTCCGGGCCCTCTCTGCCCGCTGCACGCATCTGGACTGCACCGTGCAAAATAAACCCGATGAAGGTCTTCTCTGGTGCGCCTGCCACAACGGCAAATACAGCTACGACGGCCGCAACATATCGGGCCCACCGCCCAAACCGCTTCAGGTGTTTGCAGTGAATATCGTGGGCGAGGATATTTTCGTGTCGAAAGGGAAGGCGTAATGGCCGAAAGCACGTCCCGGAGCTCGGGCGCCATCAAAAGGGCGTACCGGTGGGTCGACCGTCGCTTCCAGATCCAGGCGCTCGTGGACTACATGTCGCACAAGGTCGTGCCGGTCCAGAAATTCTCGATCTGGTACTATTTCGGGGGCATTACCCTCTTCCTGTTCATCGTCCAGGTGGTCACGGGGATTCTGCTATTAATGTATTACCGCCCGGGGGCGGATTCGGCGTATGAATCAGTCCGTTTCATCGTCGCGGAAGTCTCCTTCGGATGGCTGATTCGGGCGCTGCATTCGTGGTCGGCCAACCTGATGATATTTGCGGCCTTTATTCACATGTTCAGCGTCTATTTCGAAAATGCCTACCGCAAGCCGCGCGAACTTACCTGGCTGAGCGGGATTGCGCTCCTTGCCCTGGCTTTGACGTTCGGTTTTTCCGGCTATCTGCTCCCCTGGAACGAACTCTCCTTTTTCGCCACCCGTGTCGGCACCGGCATGGCAGGCGCTGTTCCTTTTCTCGGCAAGTACCTGCTGGTCATCATGCGGGGAGGTGAAGAAGTTACTGGTGCGACGATCGAGCGATTTTTCGGGCTCCACGTCGCCATCCTGCCGGCGCTCTTTACGGTTGTCTTGTCGGCCCATCTGATTTTCATCCAGCGTCAGGGGATGAGCGAGCCGCTCGAATGGAAGGAAAAGCCGTCTGGCGAAAAGAAATACATGAAGTTCTTCCCGCATTTTCTCATGCGGGATCTGCTGGTCTGGTTGATCGTCCTGAATATTCTGGCAGTCCTGGCTGTGTTTTTCCCCGACGGTATCGGCGTCGTGCACTGGCCGCTGGGCGTCAAAGCCGACCCGTTCTCGCCTCCCCCGCCGGTGATCCGTCCCGAATGGTATTTCATGTTCGCTTTCCAGGCGCTGAAATTCCTCCCCGCCCACATATTCTCTATCGAAGGTGAACTGGTCGGAATATCAGTCTTCACTATCGGCGGCCTCATCTGGGCGTTCGTACCTTTCATAAATCGGAAATCACGGATTGACGAACCATCGAAGCTCTTTATGTACTTCGGGATGTTTGTTATCCTTTTCATCATAGTAATGACCATCTTAGGATATCTGTTGTGACGATATGACGCGACGCTTCTGGACCATATTCCTGTCGGGACTGCTTTTGACGGTTCTCACTCCCGCCATTCGTGCGGAAGAGACGAACAACTGCCTTACCTGCCACCAGCAGATTGAGGAGGAGGACGGCCCGGCGCACAAATTCCCGCGCGATATCCATTACCAGAAGGGGATTTTCTGCGTCGACTGCCACGGCGGCGATGCTTCCCTGGACGACATGGATGCAGTCCGCAAGGTCAAAGGGTATCGTGGCGCGCCTTCGCATCTCGAAGTTCCGGAGTTCTGCGCCCGTTGCCACAGCGATGCTACATATATGAGGAATCATAACCCGTCCCTTCCGACTGATCAGCTCGAGAAGTACAAGACTTCAATTCACGGCAAGCGCTTATTCGGTGAAAAAGATACTAAAGTCGCCAACTGCATTTCCTGTCACTCGGTCCACGAGATTGGCGACGCCAAAATGCCGTACTCAAGCACATACCCGATGAATATCCCGGGGACCTGCGGCAAATGCCACGCCGATTCATCCTACATGGCGCCCTACAATATCCCGACCGATCAGCTTGACAAATACACGCGTTCCGTGCATGGCAAGGCGCTGCTGGTGAAGAAGGACCTCGGTGCCCCCGCCTGTAATAGCTGCCACGGTAATCACGGCGCCGCCCCGCCCGGAGTCGCATCGCTGTCGGCCGTGTGCGGTAACTGTCACGCCCTGCAGGCGGATCTGTTCAATGCTTCGCCGCACGAGAAGGCGTTCGCGGCCAACAACTATCCGATGTGCGAGACCTGCCACTCGAATCACCTGATCGAGCATCCGACTGACTCGCTGGTCGGCACCAAACCGCCCGCCCTGTGCGCCAATTGCCACAGCGACGACGACGGCACCAAGGGATTTGCCGTGGCTGAAGGATCACTCGCATCCATCGAGGAATTGGTGCAACACCGCGCCGTCGCCGATTCGCTCCTGCTCGACGCCCACGACAAAGGCATGATGACCACCGATGAGGAGTTCAAACTCCGTGAAGTTGACCAGGACTTGATTGAGACCCGCACGTTAGTACACTCGCTCGACCTGACTAAATTGCAGCCGAAAGCGCAGGAAGGTCTGGCAAAAGCCGACACGGTCAAAGTTCGCTCGGCTGGCCTGATCGACGAATATTATTACCGTCGCAAAGGTCTCGGGCTCGCCACATTATTTATCACGATTGCGGCAATCGGTCTGTACCTGAAGATTCGCAAGCTGAGATAGCTCTATTTCGTTCATCTCGTTCAATCATTGCTAACAATTGACCCGATAACAGGATAGCGAGGCTATCCTTTACCGATGAAATCCATCATTAAATGTTTCCTAAAACGTGTACTTTTTCGGTCACATTGTGCGGTGGTTCTGATTGGCGCAAAACGACTTGGAACACATACGAACTTCAAGAATCGGCTTGACATTCCCCCGCAACTCTGTTTCTTGGGCAGCAAAATTTGTGAATGCGGTCACATTGGTGGCTGCCGATTGGAAACGAGAACGACATGTCGGAATATCTGGCCGTACCAATTTTCATAGCCGCCGGGACCGGCATTGTTCTTATCACCTTCTTCATTAATCGCATCGTCCGCCCCCATCACCCCTACCCAGCCAAAAACGTCAACTATGAATGCGCCGAGGAACCAGTGGGCAACTCCTGGATTCAGTTCAACGCCCGGTTCTACCTGTTCGCGCTCATTTTCGTAGTGTTTGACGTGGAAGCGGTGTTCCTGTTCCCGTGGGCAGTAGCGTTCGGGCAACTGGGACTCTACGCGCTCATTGAGATGATTCTGTTCATTCTGATTTTGTTCTTCGGCCTGTTTTACGCCTGGAAAAAAGGAGCGTTGAAATGGGTCTGATTCGCAAGCTGCCGGTGTACGCCGAGAAAATTCCGGGCGGCGCCGTCGTGACGACTTCTCTGGAAGGGATCCTGCATCACAGCCAGGCCTGTTCGCTGTGGTATCTGCTCTTTGGCACTGCCTGTTGCGCTATCGAACTGATGGCCACTGGCGCCTCGCGTTACGATTTCGACCGCCTCGGAATGATCTTTCGCGCTTCCCCCCGCCAGTCCGACCTCATTATCGCCGCGGGAACGATCACTAAAAAAATGGCGCCCCGGCTACGCAAGCTGTACGACCAGATGGCCGAGCCGCGCTATGTCATCGCGATGGGCGGATGTACGGTCAAAGGCGGACCGTTCTATTACGACAGCTACGCGGTCGAAAAAGGTATCGATCATATTGTCCCGGTTGATGTCTATATCCCCGGTTGTCCTCCTCGCCCGGAGTCACTTCTGGAAGGATGCCTGACGCTGCAGAAGAAGATCAAGAGTCAGAAGTTACTCGACTGGCAGGAAAAGTAGGATGACCAAGGACGATCTGAAGGCCTATATCGCCTCCCATTTTGACGGAAAACTCACGCTGCTTGACACCGGTCGCCACGACCCGATGTTCGGGGTCAAACCGTCCGACCTGCTTGAGATCGCGAAAGCCCTTCGCGACGACGAGAATCTCAAGTTCGATTACCTGACGAATATGGGCGGCGTCGACACGCGCCAGCGATTTGAGGTTGTCTACAATCTGGTTTCCATATACAAGAGCCTTCGCCTTGATTTCAAGCTGATTCTCCCTTACGAGAATGCCGAAATCGACTCCGTTCAGGAGGTCTGGCCCGGCGCCAACTGGTTCGAGCGCGAGCTGTGGGAATTGTACGGCATCAATGTGCGCAATCACGGCAATTTGAAAC
>DATKJY010000350.1:0-4503 GCA_035543175.1 Candidatus Acidiferrum sp. | reverse complement strand
CGCCGAAAGAGTTGAGCAAGAATAGCCGTCGCTATCGCTTGAAGTCAGGACGCATAGAGGACATTTCGTAAGTATGCCCGGCCTGGTACTGAAAGGCATCTCAAAATCGTTCGGCGCCACCAAGGTGCTCCGAGATATCGACATCGAGCTTGACGAGGGCGAGCTGCTGGTTCTTCTAGGTCCCTCCGGATGCGGTAAATCAACACTTCTGAGAATAATCGCCGGCCTCGAAGAAGCCGACACCGGCGAAGTATACATCGGCCAGCGCCGGGTCGACCAACTCCGCCCGCGCGAACGCAACGTGGCGCTGGTCTTCCAGAACTACTCGTTATATCCGCACATGACGGTTGCGAAAAATCTGGCATTCCCGCTCAAGGTAGCCGGCATTGAAAAAGAAGAAATTACGGCGCGAGTGAATAAGACGGCCGAGCTGCTCGGGCTCTCAGATCGCCTTGCCGATAAACCGAGCCAGCTTTCAGGTGGACAGCGCCAGCGGGTCGCGCTCGGCCGGGCGATCATCCGTGAACCTTCGATATTCCTTTTAGATGAGCCGCTCTCCAACCTGGATGCCGACCTCCGCATGCGTATGCGACAGGAGATTGTAAACCTGCAAAAACAACTCAATCGCACCATGGTGCACGTGACACATGATCAGGCCGAGGCACTGACCATGGCGGATCGAATTGCGCTAATCAACAATGGCCGCCTCGAACAAATGGGGACTCCGGAGGAACTCTACAAGTACCCGGCCAATCTTTTTGTCGCTACGTTTGTCGGCCAGCCGAAAATCAACCTGTTCGATGGCATGATCGAGTCTGGGCGCCTGGCCCCCCTTTTACTGGAACTTCCCGATAACCGCGCCGACTACCCAACCGGGAAGGCGCTGATTGGTGTGCGACCGGAAGCGATCTCCATTCGATCCGACGGCGAGTTTCCTGGAAGAGTGGTGTCATCGGAATATCTCGGGGATCACTATGTCGTAGTTATCGCCTATAAGGAGCTTACGCTTACGGCCATAACAGTCGCCGTGCCTCCGGACCCGGGCCGTATGGTGATGTTCAGCATTCCGCCGAAAGAGTTGCTGTTTTTCGAGCCGGGCACCGGACGACGACTTTCGGGGAACGATCAGCCAGAGAAATTCGCCTAAATCAATCCAATTATCCGGGCTGTTAACATTGCGCATACCATCTCCGTATTAGCCTCGGTGCCGATTTGGGGGAAAACCTCGGTTAGGCCCAGAAAGGGAGATTTCAATGGATAGCTTAATGACGGTGCACCCGTACGACCTCTCAACCACGATGCTTATCAAGAAACTGGTGATAGTTGGCGGCATTTTGCTGCTGATAGGCTTCTGGTTGTATCTTCGTTTCCGGCGTTGGCAGCTCTGGCGCGATGCCCTCGAACAGAGATCGGAAGCGTTCAATCGCCTTCTGGAAAAGTTTGGAACGGCCAGGGAGTTCCTCGATTTCCTCCAGACAGAGAATGGACGCCGGTTGTTCGAAGATCCACTCTTGCTTGGCGGGCACCCGATCCTCCGCGTCCTCGGATTCGTGAAATGGGGAATCATATCATTCGTACTGGGCTTAGTGCCATACTTTGCGATATTGCTGGGGGTATCAGACATAGGCGCGATCGGCAAGGAACTCGGAATAGCACTGATGCTTCTGGGAGTAGGTCTGCTGCTCGTGGCAGTAGTCACGCACTATCTGGCCGGGCGCTGGGACCTTCTGCCGCGGCGTTCGTCCACCGATCGAACGAAAACCGAGTAACTTTCGGCAAAGCAGTTTTGACTTCTGCTATCACTCATGCTGTGTGAGCGATCATTCAGGGCGTTTTATGAACAGACGCACGGTGCACTACGGGCGTACGTCTCTCGCGTTGTCGGGAATAGAGCAGGCGCCGATGATATCGTGCAGGAGTCTTACGTTCGGTTCCTGGTGTGGGCGAGAGAAACCTACAACCAGCCGCAAATGCGAGCGTTCCTTTTTCGCATCGCGTCAAACCTGATTAACGACTACGGCCGGCAGATACAAAAAGAGAAGCGAGACGTACGGGTTGATCCGGAAAGCACCGAAGCAGTCGCAACTGAAGGTAATAGCGCTCTTTCGGGGCAATTCGCTCGGGCGTTTGAACAATTGTCGGAGCAACAACGGGCCTTGCTCTGGCTTGCGTACGTCGAAGGCTACCAGCATCGACAGATCGCTGGTATGTTGAATATCGGTCAAGGTAGCGTGCGGGTACTGATGTACCGTGCAAGGAGCCGCTTAGTTGAAGTATTGAAGGGAATGGGTGTGGAAAGGAAAACAAATGGTGAATCGAAATAGAGAATGTCCGTTTGAGCGCCAGGTACGCGAAGCGATTGCGGCCGGCACTCTGACCGAGGAATTGAAGCAGCACGCGACAGGATGTAGTGAGTGCGCCGAGACGCTGTTTGTGATGTCTGAACTGAGATCACTCGGCGGTACGCCGGAGCCTTCGGTACAGGAGTTTGAAATCCAGCGGATTTTGCTGAAAGCAAGGTTGCAGAGAGAAGCGAGAGGTGCCTCCAAGCTGCGCCTGCTTCTCAACGGACTCGTTCTTTCGCTGTTATTCATCGGGTTGGGGGCAGCAGCCTTTGTGGACTGGTCGAAAATTGAGAATCTCCTGGCCGGCAGCTCCCCGCTTCCGGTACTGATCGCCGCAATCGTTCTGGTCCTGCTTGTTACTCAGGAGTTGGAGACCGGCGATATCGCCTGAATTGGTCTACCTGTTGACGGTCGCTCTCCGGCTCAAACCTTCAAGGTTGGCAAAATCGATTCTGTCGCCCAATGCGGCCTGAAGCTCCTTCTTCAAGTCCTCTTTGATCTGTGTGTCGGCCCTGGCCCACAGGTGGAGTACTTCGTGGGAGCGAAGCGCCCGTTCGATGTCCGTAGTGATCTGATCGGTGGTACGCGTATGAGCGCCGGCAAGAAGTCGTCGTACGAGCCAGCCGAGAAGTTTGTCCGCGTTCGAATCCAGCATCCTAGCCTCCGGAGTAATCTCTTGCAGATTATGTCGGCGGATTGGTTTAGGGGTTTAGAGGGTACAAACTTAATGTGCGAAGAAACCGGACTGCCGTAAGTCTATTTCGGCCGGCGCTGACAGTTCGGGCAGTAGTGCGCAGAACGGGAGCCAATTTTCTCACGGACAATCACATGCCCGCATCGTGCGCACCGATTCCCCTCCTCACCGTATACCTTTAAGTACTTCTGAAACGCCCCCGGCTCGCCATTGACGCCGGCATAAGTGTCCACCGAGGTTCCCATCAGGGCAATTGCTCGCTTCATCAATCTCCGGATATGACCGTGGAGTTCGATCAGCTTGCCGCGCGAAATGGCGGTGGTTAACTTCCGCGGATGTATTCGCGCTGCGTACAGTGACTCATCGGCATAGATATTCCCGATTCCGGCGATAAACGTCTGGTCGAGCAACGCCTGCTTGATTTGCCGAGACCGACGGTAACACAACTTGACAAATTCCGACGGCGAAATCTCCAGCGGCTCCGGCCCAAGGTCCCCGAGACCCTTCTGCTTCGCGAGCTCTGACTCGCGGAAAATGCGAAGCCGTCCAAATCTGCGATAATCGTGAAATCGAAGCTCATGTTTGGAGTCCCCCGCGAACCGGATCATCACCAGATCATGCTTGTCTGGCCTAACGGCGGCATCCAACCAGTGAAACTGTCCAGTCATCTTCAAATGGACCCAGAGTGTCAGGTTCCCCGAAAGCGCTATGATTATATTCTTGCCCCTCCGGCTTACAGATTGAATCGTTCGCCCAATGAGCGCCGATTTGAACGAGAGTGGCCGAAGCGACTTGCTTACGACCAACGATGTTTTGGGGGCATTCAAGCTGACGTTGGCAATGGTTTTGCCGATTACGATGGCACGCAGCCCCCGGACAACCGTTTCTACTTCAGGCAGTTCTGGCATGGGGAGAAGGTACTACTTCCGGGCAGCTATTGAAATAGCCGGCGCCTATTCCTTCGCCACTGTCACCTCGCCGGCTGAGATCGTCAGCCGGTGGCCGTGCGTTTCAAGGATAAGTGCACCGTTGGGATCGATATCCACGGCTCTGCCTTCCAGCAGGTGCGGCCCGGAATGCAAGGTGATCCGCTCGCCGATTAGAGCTGAATATCGTTTAAGCCGCGCATGAGCGGATTTGAGACCACTCTTGTTGTAGGTGAGATACTCACGCTCCAGACGGTACAGGAACGCTCTCAGCAACTCCGCCCGATTCACCTTGCGTTTCAGCATCCGCCGAAGCGATGTAGCGCTGTCTTTCAGTTCAGGAGGAAAATCGCCCGCCTTCTGATTGGCGTTGATGCCGACTCCCACGATTATGTGATTAATGTGGTTCCCTTCAGCCGACAGCTCGGTCAGAATACCAGCCACTTTCCTGCCAGCCAGCAAAACATCATTGGGCCACTTGATTCGAACTTCGCCGGGACAGTAAGGAAGTAGCGTCTCCGTCAAAGCTAATGCCGTC
>DATKJY010000349.1:0-2773 GCA_035543175.1 Candidatus Acidiferrum sp. | reverse complement strand
AAAACAAGTTCTCTTTGCATTCAAAAGGTGAATCGCGGAGGTCGGATGCCTGAACGAATTGCCGTCATCGGCGCCGGCTCCTGGGGGATGGCCATCGCGCGCCTTCTCGACCAGAACGGCCACGCGGTCACACTCTGGGCGTACACCACCGATGAATACCACCAACTGACTGCAGTTCGCGGTATTCCCGATCGGTTGAAAGGGTTCCGCCTGCCGCCCTCAATTGAGGTCAGCCAGGACCTGCCAAGCGTTGTTGGCGGCGCCACTCTGATTGTACTGGCCGTGCCATCGCAATTTCTTCGCTCGGTCCTGAAGCAGATGGTCCGCAGCATTACGTCTGATGTAGGTCTGGTTAATCTTGCGAAGGGTGTTGAAATCGGCTCGCTTAAGCGGATGTCTGAAGTCATCGAAGAGGTTGCGCGGGTTGGGCTTGAGCGTGTAGTCACGCTCTCCGGACCATCGCATGCCGAAGAGGTCATACTCGACATGCCGACTACCGTCGTCGTAGCCGGCCGTTCCGAACAACTGGCTGCAAGGGTCCAGGGAATATTCAGCCGAAGCACTTTCCGTGCATACACCAGCCCGGACCTGATCGGTGTTGAATTGGGGGGATCGTTAAAAAATATCATAGCATTAGCGTCCGGGATAGTTGACGGATTGGGTTTCGGAGACAATACTAAGGGGGCGCTGATCACGCGCGGGTTGGCTGAGATCACCCGCCTGGGCATGTCGATGGGGGCCCAGGCGGAGACCTTCGCCGGGCTTTCCGGGATCGGCGACCTGGTTGCGACATGTACTTCGCGGCACAGTCGCAACCGATTTGTCGGTGAGCGGATCGGACGAGGCGAACGGCTGGAGCACATCCTTGCCGCCATGACGATGGTGGCTGAGGGGGTCGATACTACTCGTTCGGGTTTCGAACTGGCAAAACGATTTGAGGTGGAGATGCCCATTACTTCGGAGGTGCACCGGGTGCTGTTTGAAAACAAGCCGCCGGCCGAAGCTGTGGCGCAGCTCATGGGTCGATCGTTGAAAGCAGAGATCTGGCAGTAACCAGTCGGAGGCCGATCAAAGTGACGATGACGAAAACGAACACGAACCACGAGAAACTGTACTACACCATCAGCGAGGTCTCCCACATCACCGGGCTGGAAGCGTACGTTCTCAGGTATTGGGAAAAAGAGTTTCCCATGCTCAAACCGAGGAAGAATCGTGGCGGCAATCGCCTCTATACTTCGGGCGATATCGAGCTTATCAACCGCATTCATCACCTTCGCACCAAAGAGAAACTCACCATTGCGGGAGCGAGAACAAAGTTGATGATGCGTCGCGGCGCCGAGGAAACCGTCAATGCCGCCGCCAGCGCCAAAGTGCGAACGCTGGTCGGAAAGATCAAAAAAGACGTCGAAGACCTGCTGAAACTTTTCCCTTGAGTTCCGGCCTGATTTGGCTAGATTGAAAAGCTTGACCACTTGCCGTGTCACCCGCGAGTCAGTTTGTCGGAGCGTAGCGCAGTTGGTTAGCGCACTCGCTTGGGGTGCGAGAGGTCGGCCGTTCGAATCGGCTCGCTCCGACCATATTCCTTCGATCAGCGCGTTTCTTTCACCCGGAGTTTGGCAATGACCAACGGCCATGAACTCGCTTCCCTTGTCCTGATTCCCTGCTATTACGCCGAAGCATATCTCCCTGCTCTAATCCCTCGCCTTAGGCAGTTCGTCTGCGAAGAGAACCTGCTGTTCGTCAACGACGGTTCCACCGATGACACCCAGGATATTCTGGAAAAGACCGGCGTAAGATTCATCTCCTATCCGGACAATCAGGGAAAAGGAGCGGCGCTGAAAATCGGTTTCGACTACGCCATCCGCAACGGCTACCGCTCGGTCACCACCATTGACGCCGACCTCCAGCATCTCCCCGAAGACCTCCCGGCCTTTTTCGCTTTGGACAACGGCCGCCGCGTGGTTATGGGGACGAGGAAGATCGACCTGTCTATCATGCCATTCGCGCGGTGGCTGACCAACAACCTGACCTCGCTGATCATCTCAGTTTTCTCGACCTGTCGCGTCCGAGATAGCCAGTCCGGCTATCGCCTGATTCCGACCTCGCTTTTGACTGCCATGTCGCTCAAGACGATCAAGTATGACTTGGAATCCGAGATGCTGTTCAAGGCGGGTGCGCTCCGCTGCCCGGTAGCCGAAGTTCAGATTTCGACTATCTATCACGGCTCTCACTCGTATATAAATCCCCTGAAAGACACGCTCAGATTCATCCGGCAGATATGGAAGCGGATCTGGGCCTAGATTATAATGGACTTGCCTTGAGGCATTGAACCCCATAGACTAATTCTCATGAAACTGGCTCAAGTATTCTCAAATTACTTTACCGTCCGCGCCGAACTGATCGGTTCGGTGGCTCATCTTACCCAGGCCGAAATCGACTGGGTACCGCCGAACCACTCAGCTACAATTGGGGCACTTTTGGCGCATATCGCCGGGTCGGAATCCTGGTGGTTGCATGGCGTGGCCCTCAATGACGGCCTTCACACTCAGTGGGCGACCTTCCGAAGCGCCAAGACACTTCCGGAGATACTCGCCGTCCTCGACCAGATGCATCGCGACTGGACCGCCTGGATGGAGAGTCAGGACGTCGAGGACTGGGACGACGTTTTCTACACGATCGAAAAGCGCGGCGAGAAAGTCTCCAAACGCTGGCTCGTCTGGCATGTCGTCGAACACCAGTCGCGTCATCGGGGGCAGATCTTCATGCTCATGCG
>DATKJY010000348.1:0-5219 GCA_035543175.1 Candidatus Acidiferrum sp. | reverse complement strand
GAATGTACCTGTATCGTGTCGAAGCCGGCGATTTTGTGCAGGCTAAAAAGATGGTGCTGCTGAAATAAGACTGTCTTCCGAGTCTTTCAATCGGCCGATTCTCGGCTGTTACTGCTCAGAACGCAGCGGCCGAATCACAGGAAACCGCTTGTGATTCGGTCGCCCTTTGTCTATGTTGGGAAAAAGACCGCCCTGTCCTGAGTAGATGAAGCGACATAGCCGGAACCCTCTCATAAGCCGCGCCGATATCCCCCGAATCAGTCCGCATCTGGACGACGTATCATCGGTTTTCAATCCGGGCGCAGTACGATGGGGCGATCAGATCGTCCTGTTCTTGCGAGTCCAGAATCGCGGACGTGAGACGTTCTTGTTGCCGGCGTTTAGCCGCGACGGAGTCAATTTCAATATCAGCACTGAGCCTGTCCGGTTTCTCGGTATCGGGAGGCTCCCATACCGAATCTACCACATCTACGACCCCAGAATCACGAGGCTTGGAGACACATACTACATTACTGTGGCGATTGATATGGATGACGGCTGCAGGATTGGATTGGCTCGCACTACGGACTTTCGCGAATTTGAGTTCATGGCGGAGATGCTGCCCGAAGATGCTCGCAACGCCGTGATATTTCCCGAAAAAATCGACGGCATGTACATCGTGCTCTACCGTCCGAATCGGTCAAGCCTGGACGGCGTCTCCAGCGGCAGCGAGATCAGAATTGCAGTTTCACCGGATCTCGTCAAATGGACACCCCACGAGACGGTGATGTCCGGACGGTTCCATTATTGGGATGAATTTATCGGGTCAGGTCCACCACCCCTAAAGACGAGTAAAGGCTGGCTGCATGTGTACCATGGCGTGGCTACGCATTTTGGGGCAAGCAACATTTATCAGGCTGGAGCCGTCCTGCTCGATCTGAACCATCCGGAGCGTGTCATCGCGCGAAGCCGATACAACATTCTCGAACCGCGTGAACCTTACGAGCTTGCCGGCCAGGTGCCGAACGTGGTGTTCCCATCCGGATTGATTCCGTCTCAGCCTCCGCGCGGCGACACTCTGGATGACGATGCAGAGTTATTCCTCTACTATGGCGCGGCCGATACCTGCATTGGGCTGGCGACCACAACTGTCCGCGAACTGCTGGAGGCGTGTGAGTAAGCTCAGATCGACCCGTATGTTAGCGAGCAGTGCAGCTTGGGTATTTGTGGCGGCGATTGTCTCCGTTATTGGTTGCAGTGCCGGAACCCTTGCGGCCGAACTTCTGCCGGTTCCAAAAATCCCCTACGCCCCGAGGCATTTTGTATGCCATTACACTCCCACTAAGCTGACTGTCGACGGTCATCTCGATGAAGCCTCATGGGGCGAAACTTCGTGGACTGAACTTTTTGCCGATATCGAAGGCTCTCTCAAGCCTTCTCCTCGTTTTACCACCCGCGCCAAACTCTTATGGGACTCGACATATCTATACGTGGGCGCAGAGTTGCAGGAGCCGGACGTCTGGGGTACGCTGACCGAGCGCGATGCGGTCATCTATCACGATAATGATTTTGAGGTCTTCATCGATCCGGATGCCGACACGCATGAGTATTATGAATTGGAAATGAACGCGCTTAACACGGTCTGGGACCTGCTGTTATTGAAGCCTTACCGGGACGGCGGCCCGGCAGTCAACGCGTGGGATATCCAGGGACTTAAGACTGCTGTTGCCGTAGACGGCACCCTAAATCACCCCGGTGATCTCGATTCCGGCTGGAGTGTCGAGATCGCTATCCCCTGGAAAGTGCTGGCTGAATGCGCGCACCGTCCCAGCCCCCCGCATGAGGGTGATCAGTGGAAAGTCAACTTCTCGCGGGTAGAGTGGCGAACAGAGGTCAAGAATGGTTTATACGTCAAGCAGCTCGATCCGACTACCGGCAAGTCATTCCTGGAGGACAACTGGGTCTGGTCGCCGCAAGGGTTGATCGCCATGCATTATCCTGAGATGTGGGGATTAGTGCAATTTACGACCGAAGTGTGCGGAGCCAAAGCGGTGCCGTTCGTTGTCGACCCGGCTGACTCGGCTCGCTGGGCGCTCAGAACGGTGTATTATGCGGAGCGAGATTACTTCACATCACATGGCACATTCACGGCCAAGCTGAGTGACCTCAAGTTAGAAGCCTTTTCATTACGAGGCTTCAATTGGCCGCCCTCACTTGAAGCAACCGCCGACCTCTTTGAGGCCACGCTTCAATCACAAAACGGAAAAGCACTCTTGCGCATATATCAGGACGGCAGAGTCACAACGGAGCATCGATGAATCTCAGCGTACTTGATTGGGCCATTGTCTTTATTTCTCTTGGTTTGATGATCTTTTCGGTGGAAGCCGGCCGGCGAGTCATGCGAAGTGTCGCCGATTTCCTCTCAGCTGGACGAAGCGCCGGACGTTACGTTCTCTGTGTCGCCAGCGGCGCAGCCGGTATCGGCGCGATCACGGTGGTCGGCAATTTGGAAATGAACCTTATCGCCGGATTTTCGCTCACCTGGTGGGGCATGACCACGGCGTTGGTGGTGCTCATTATCACCGTCTCGGGATGGGTAATTTACCGATTCCGAGAGACTCGCTCGCTGACGCTGGCGCAGTATTTCGAGGCGCGGTATAGCCGGGAATTTCGCATTTTTACCGGACTAATCGCATTTTTGTCAGGGATTGTTAATTTCGGAATCTTTCCGGCTGTCGAAGCTCGCTTCTTCATCTACTTCTGCGGACTGCCGGAGAAGATATCAATATTCGGCCTGCACGTTGCGCTGTTCCCCCTGATGATGCTGTTCTTGCTTGGAATATCGTTGTATTTCGTTCTTGGCGGCGGGCAGGTGTCGGTCATCTACGCGGATTTCTTTCAAGGCGTGCTCGTGTATGGAGTGTTCGTCGCCCTGGTCGTGTATTTCTTCATTTCCTTTGATTGGGGACACATAAAGGAAGCGCTGGCGGCGGCACCGCAAAATGCATCGCTGATAAATCCGTTCAAGACCAGTCAGGTGGAAGATTTCAACTTCTGGTATTTTCTGGTCGGCATTATCGGCGTGATCTATGGAACGATGTCCTGGCAGGGGACGCAGGCGTACAACTCTTCGGCTAAGAGCGCGCATGAAGCCAAGATGGCCAACGTGCTGACCTCACTTCGCAATCTCCCGATGTACATCATGTTTCTGTTCGTGCCGATCGTGGCGTATACCGTCTTGAATCATCCGGATTTTTCATCCATCGCCAACGCCGTCACGAACAGTCTCTCCGGCATCGAGGGCAAGGCTGTCCAGAGCCAGCTGAAAGTTCCACTGGTGCTCACGCATATTCTCCCGCGCGGGTTGATGGGCGCATTTGCCGCCATGATGCTGGCAGCCAGCATCAGCACGCTCGACGCCTACATGCATTCATGGGGAAGCATTATTGTGCAGGATGTCATCATGCCGCTGCGCAAGAAGCCCTTCGAACCCGAGCAGCATTTAAGAATCCTTCGCTGGGCGATAGTTTTTGTCGGCGTGTTTGCATTCTTTTTCAGCCTTATTTTTAAACAGGCCGAGTACATCTTCCTTTTCTTTGCCATCACTGGGGCTATATTTGCCGGCGGCTCCGGCGCTGTAATCATCGGCGGACTCTACTGGAAACGTGGGACGACCGCAGCAGCCTGGGCGGCCATGATCACCGGATCAGGCATCGCTGTTGCCGGCATTATCATTCACCAGATAATTCCGGACTTCTTCATCAATGGTCAGTGGTTCTGGGGAATCAGCATGCTTGGGGCTTCAGTGGTATATATCGCTGTCTCTCTCCTTGGACGGAAAGAACAATATGACTTCGATAAGCTCCTGCATCGCGGGAAATACGCCGTTCAGGGAGAGAAAAACGTCGTGAGCGAGGTCCCGACTCGCGGCTGGAAAATCCTCGGCATGGGCGGGGAGTTCACCCGAGGCGACAAGATCATTTACATTCTCAATTATGTCTGGACCGGCGGGTGGTTACTCGTGTTTATTGTCGGCACGATCTACAACCTGTCACATGAAGTGAGCGACGAATCCTGGCTCACCTTCTGGCGCATCTACTTGATCGTCAATGTCGCGGCATCGTCGGCAGTAATTATATGGTTCCTCATCGGTGGGTTCAGGGACCTTCGTCACATGAACCGCCGGTTGGAAACTTCCGACCGTGACCACCATGACGATGGCTTCATCAGCGGTCCCAAAGCTTCTCACGAGGCGCAATCCGGTAGTGGAGAGGTCGCATGAATCAGAAAGACACACTCATCGCTATCCGGCGACTCGAGCAGTTCTACCGTCGCGCCGTGAAAGCGATTGTCAAAGATACTATAACCTTTGAAGCCACTTTCGCTCGCTCTCCTGAGCCGGTGAAATTCAGCGATCGCTCGAAGCTTTCGTACGCCCCGATTCAGACAGGCGAAATCTGGGGACATACATGGGAAAGCGCCTGGTTCCGCCTCTCGGCTAAGGTTCCGGCGGCCTACGCAGGCAAACCAGTGGTCGCCCAACTCGATCTTGGCGGCGAAGGTCTGGTTTTTCTGCCCAACGGCACAATTCTCCAGGGGATTACCAATGGCTCAGTGTTCGACACGGAATTCGGACGCGATATTGTTCACCTGTACGACGTCTGCCCGGGTGAGGAAACAGTTGAGCTCTGGGTTGAAGCAGCCGCCAACGGTTTGTTCGGCATGTTCTGTGATCTCGATCCCGGACCTGACTCCACTAATCGCTATGGATTTTACGACGCCAAGGTCAATGCTATCAAACTCGGCGTTTTCGACACCGAACTCTGGCATTTGACGCTGGACCTTCGCGTCCTTCTCGGCCTGATAAAGAGCCTGCCTGAGAAAAGCGTTCGCCGGGCACGCATCATTCGAAAGGCGGTCGACGGGCTAAATGTTTACGCCCGAAGCGGCGATGACGCTCAGGCGTTCCGTGATATTATTACCGACGAATTGCGCAAACCGGCGACGGCCTCCAGCCTGGCGGTCACCGCGGTCGGTCACGCGCATATCGATACCGCGTGGCTCTGGCCTGTGAAAGAGACAATTAGAAAGTGTGCCCGGACTTTTGCCACACAACTTGAATTAATCGCGCGATATCCCGAATACGTCTTCGGCGCCTCGCAACCGCAGCACTACGCATTTGTCAGAGAACATTATCCGGCGCTGTACCAGAGAATCAAGGCGGCGGTCAAGGCGGGTCA
>DATKJY010000347.1:0-4127 GCA_035543175.1 Candidatus Acidiferrum sp. | reverse complement strand
TATGCCACCAAGGGAATCTCGCTTCTTTTTTGCTTCTCGGATGGCGGCGACCATGAGACGGGAGATATCGGGATCGAGGCAGCGAACTTCGGATGCTTCACTCTTCTCGACTAATGCGTAGAGGTCACTGCGATCAATTTCGGGGGGTAATGTAATGTCGCCAATCTGCACGACATGTGAGGCGAACATTATTCCAAAGGGTTCCAGGAACTGGCGCGTCAAAGCACCCAACGCAACCCTGGCCGCTGTCTCGCGGGCTGAGGCTCGTTCGAGTACATTGCGGAGGTCATGATGTTGCCATTTGATGCCGCCGGCGAGATCGGCGTGACCGGGTCGAGGGTTAGTAGTAGCGAAAGCAAGTCGCTCTTTTTTGAGGCCCAGGTTCTTGCCGACCGGCTTAAGCGGGTCCATAATCTCGGTCCAGTTGGCCCAGTCGCGGTTGGCGATTACCAATGTGATCGGACCGCCCATCGTGAAACCGGAACGAACACCCGAGCGTATGGTAGCGCGGTCGGTTTCGATTTTCATCCGTCCGCCGCGGCCATAACCCTTCTGGCGGCGCGCCAGTTGGAAGTTGATTTGATCGAGCGACACCGGCATACCGGCCGGAAGGCCATCGATGATTGCAGTCAGCTGAGGACCATGCGATTCCCCAGCCGTCAAGTAGCTGAGCATGTGGTGAAGGTACGAATTAGAAAAGGACAGGTCAACGGGGACGTAATCAGCGGGCCGGCTCGGCCTCTTCGGGGAGGACCAGTCCGGAATCGTGCTGCGATGTTAGCATGCGCTTCTCGATCCGGTCATCGAGTTTCATGGCCTGCGACATCTCATAAAAGGCGACGTCGTCGATGGGAGAGATTTCTTTGATCTCTTCGAGCACGGCGACGATTTTCCGCGTACTCTTGTCGATGACGTTGAGGCTGGCCGGAAGAGCGTTGGCAATGCGCTGCGGATCGGAATTCTGAAGCATTTGTCTCAAAATCTGAGAATGTCCGTAAATCGCCATGGTGGCGTTGTTGACGTAGTGCGAAAGAGTCGCGATGGCGATGTTTTTGGATTCGATGGCGCCGCGAGCATGCTCTTCGGTGAGCAGTTTGCGACTGAGTTCCTGGCGCTCTTTGAAGAGCAACTCGAGCATTGAATAAGCGCTCCAGAGCTCGGCATTAGCGCGCGAGAGAACTTCCTCGATGCTTCCGATGTCGACATCGAGATAGGCGGCAGCTTTGACGGTCCAAGAAAGCAACTCGGACGAGACCTCGTTGACCTGCGATGAAGTCAGCGACAAAGCCTCCGAGAGGCGGCTGATCTGGTAAAGACGGTCCTCGAGGGAATCACCGCGAGCGGCATCACCGTCATTGTTCAGCAAGCAGGCCAGACGAAGAATGTTTTTGAGCGAGGCCTCGACTGTTGGCGTCAGAAACGCATGGTGCTGGCCGATCGCTTCACAAATGGGCTCGGGCAGGCGCCAGCGTTTGGCCAGATGATAACCGACTTCGGCGTGAGCAATGCCGAACTGCTCTTCCTCGGCCTCGGGAAGAGTCTTAATGGTGGTCATCTCGTTGCGGGCGGTGCGGTATTCTCCCGGCCACCTGTGCAGGAAATAGAGCGTACCGATTTCGTGCAGCAAGCCGGCGACAAAGGCTTCCTCGACCGAGTGGTAAGAGACCATTTGAGCGATACGTTTGCAGGCTGACGCTACGGACAGAATGTACGCAAAGAACTTCCGAGTATCCATGCCGGACACAGCGTCAAGCTTGCTGACGTTAAATACCGAGGTCGAAAGAGCCAGGCACTTAACGGTGGTCATGCCGAGCACCTGGACGGCTTGATTGACGGTGGTGATGTCCGAAAGTCGATGATAGAAGCTGGAGTTGGCCATTTTGAGGATCCGACTGGTTAAGGCCGGGTCCTTAAGGACGATTCTCACCAGCTTGTCCGGACCGAAATCCGGCTTATCGATTTCACGCAGAATTTCCGACAACGCCTGCGGCATGGAGAGCAGGTCATTGTGCTCCTGAATTTCGGCTATGATTGAATTCTTCTTTTTCTGCAGCGGCATATGAGCCCTTTGCTGACTATTATCGGAAGCCTGCGGAAATGATTGAGCGAGGCCGTTGGGCAAATCAGGAGCGCTTTACAGCCGCGGCCTGGACCAGATCGGTAAGTTGTTCAATCCGGAATGGCTTATAGAGAACATCGGTGACACCGGCGGCGCCGAGCTGAGCTTTGTCAAGGGTTGCTTCCCAGCCGGTCACCAGGATGATGGGAATATCGGGTTGGATTTTACGAATTCTCCGAGCCACTTCAAGACCGGAAATATCGGGCATAGCCAGGTCGGTCAGGACGATGTCGAAATGACCCTGGCTGGCGAGCCGTGTTCCCTCTTCGCCCGAACCCGCCGTAACTATTTGATAACCAAGAGATTGGCACATCGCTGATATCAGGTCGAGGATGACCGGCTGATCGTCGATGGCCAATATGCGGATGGCAGTTCTGGCGCCGGAAATGGATGATCGTGAGCCACCGTCGCGTATCGGGAATTTGAAGGACAGGAAGGCCGGGGAGGGCGCTGCCGTGTCCACAGCGTACCAGCAGGGGGACTCTGATATCTGGCGGAGGTAAACGTCGGCGGGACGGTTGCGAAAGGCCTGTTCTGCCGTCTGATATTCTCCGAAATGCATCACACGCTCCACCGGGGGGAAGTTCTTGCGATGGCGGCAGAGATCGAGGAAAACGAACTTGTCGTTTCGATAGGAGACCAGAGAGATCACATCGTCATCGGCCGTGTAGGTAGCGAAGCGATCAAGCACAGCTTCGAACAGCGAGCGAACGTTTTCCGAGGAAAACAGAAGCGGCGCGGCGCTGTCGAAAGAACAGGTTATCTCGCGGGGCCGGCCTCCAGCCATATACAGGTTGCCGGAGATGCGCGCTTTGGCGAGGACGGATTCGACGGCGTCACGGATAAAATCGGTGTCGACAGCAGCCGGCGGTATATCGGAGCGGGAGAAACCTGCGGCTACGGCGGAGCGGGCCACCGATGCGGCTCGCTGGGCTTCATCGATTATGCTCTTAAGCTGGCTCCGTAGATCACCCGCGATGTCAACGCGTTGGCCGGCCAGCTCGGCCGTTCCAATGACAGCTGAGAGATGATTATTGAGTTTGTTGACGATCGGCAGCAGGTCGTTGCGGTCTGAGGTTGCGGCAGAAGCCGTGCGCGACAGACTCTGCAGCGAACTGACTGTCAACCGAAACGAATACAGCCCCGAGGCCAGAGTGAGAAGCTTCGTCCAGGATGGTGCGTCGGTGTCGCTGACGTTAAACAGAAACAGTGTCGCCACGGCTCGTACGTGCTCGGCGTCGACGAGCGGGCAGGCGGCAATGAAGGAGGGGATGCCGCGTTCGCCGAACTGCCTTTGGAAGGCACTTTTGACCGAGGGTTCATAGAGTTCGAGCGCATTCTGGGCTTCGCGCCTTCCACAGACGAACTGCGGCTGGCCGGTGACGCCGGCCTCACCGATGGAACCTTCGCCGGGATGAATGTCGATGTCTTCGAGTTCATCGATATTGGTGCGGAAACCGGCTTTCGCCTGCAGGACGCCAGCGGAATTGCGCACAAACGTTACGGCCAGAGAGGATTCAGGGAGAATCTCGCCGATCTGACGAAGGAAGAAACCGGGATCATCATCAAACGCAACCGGTCGATCGGCACCGCGCAAGAGCTGGATAACGGCGTCGAAACCGAGCCGGCCGGCCAGGTCTCGTCGTGACAGCTCGCGGCGATCGAGGAGCAGACGGGCGAGATTAGCGTAGACCGCTATAATTTCCAGTTCGTCAGTGCCGACCACCATAGGCGAGTCATCTCTTCGAAACAGCAATGCATCCCGTCCCTGAGCGCCGGGAATCGGATGGACAAGCGTCGAGCGGACAATTCGTGCTTTCCCCTGCTCGTCTACTGCTTCCTGGTTGATCACGAGCGGTTTCCAGCGGTCAATCGCCTCGATCAAGGCCGTGCGCAGGTTTTCTGAAAGGTCCGGAGACGGTTCACTGCCACCGTAAAACTGAAGCTTCCCATTCTGCATACCGCAGACAAACGCCGAGGTGCAGGACGCCAGTCCGACCAACCCGCG
>DATKJY010000346.1:0-2886 GCA_035543175.1 Candidatus Acidiferrum sp. | reverse complement strand
CACGTCACGATGGCTGACAGCTCAATGCGCGAAGGGAAATGGCTCAAAAAAGAACTCGAACGCACAGAGCTGTTCGGCAAAGTTCTCGGCATCTTGGGCATGGGCCGTATCGGCACGGCACTGGCTATCCGCGCCAAAGCGTTCGGCATGTGCGTGCTGGCCTGGCACCCGGATGTCTATTTCTCGGATTTTGCAGAGATTCACCACAATCTTGACGAGGTCCTCGGCATGTCTGACTACCTCTCCGTCCACATCCCGAAACTTCCGGACACGAAGGGGATGATCAACAAGGAGCGGCTCGCGCACGTCAAGCAGGGCGCCTACATGATCAACACCGGCCGCGCCGAAGTGGTGGTGGAAGAGGATATTGTCGAAGCTCTCAAGTCCGGCCGTTTGGCAGGGTATGCGACCGACGTCTGGTATTCCGATCCGCCGGTCAATTCGCCGCTGTTTAACGCCCCCAATACGATTTTCGCACCGCATCTCGGGGCCTCGAGTAAAGAGAACATGATCCGCATCGGGCAGGTGATCGATATCCTGATCAGCGATTATGTCAAAATGAAAAAGTAGATTAACGCTAAATTCGGAAACGCATTGTGCGAGGCAATAGACATGGCTAAGAAAGTATTCAATTTCAATCCGGGCCCCGCGATTATCCCGCGCGAGGTTTTGGAGACAGTTCAGAAAGAGCTGCTCGATTTCAAGGGGACCGGTATGTCGGTGCTCGAAATATCGCACCGCTCGGCCGAGTACGAAGAGGTCAACAACGCCGCAGTGGCGCTGATGCTCGAAGTTATGGGTCTTGGCCCCAACTACAAAGTGCTGTTTGTGGGGGGCGGCGCGTCCACCCAGTTCGCCATGGTCCCGATGAATTTCCTGCATAAGGGAATCACGGCGGCCTATGTCGACACCGGCGCCTGGGCCAACAAGGCGATCAAAGAAGGCAAAATCATTGGCAACGTGAACGTCGTCGCCTCCGCCAAAGAGGCCGACGGCAAATACAAACGGATTCCGAAAGCCTCCGAGATCAAGGTCCCGTCGGATGCGGCGTATTTGCACATCACTTCGAACAACACCATTTTCGGCACCCAGTGGCACTGGTGGCCGGAGCCGGGCAACGTGCCGCTCATCTGCGATATGTCGTCGGACATCCTTTCGCGGAAGCTCGATTTCAGCAAATTCGCGCTGATTTACGCCGGCGCGCAGAAAAACCTCGGTCCGGCCGGCGTGACCGTGATCGTCATCCGCGAAGACATGCTGGCGAAGTGCGCCGAAGGTCTCCCGACCATGTTCAACTACAACACCCACGCCAAGAATGTGTCGCTGTACAACACCCCGCCGGTGTTCGGCGTTTACATGGTCCGGCTGGTGCTGGAGTGGATCAAGAAGCAGGGTGGCCTCACGGCGGTCGAAAAAGTCAACCGCGCCAAGCAGGAGCGGATCTATCAGTTGATGGATCTATATCCGGATTTCTACCGCGGCACGGTCGAGAAAGACAGCCGGAGCTGGATGAACCTTACCCTACGCCTGCCGAGCGAGGATCTCGAGAAGAAATTCCTCTCGGAAGCCAAGGGGAACGGGTTTATCGGCTTGAAAGGGCATCGCGATGTCGGCGGTATTCGCGTTTCGCTATATAACGCGCTGCCGCTGGAAGGGGCCGACAAGCTGGCGCAGTTCATGGACGCCTTCAAGAAGGCGAACTGAGTCAGGTTCTGAGCGAATCGAAAATGCAAGGGCAGGTCGAAAGGCCTGCCCGTTGTGTTTAGAGCGACCTCTGTAGGTCGGAGTTTCGAACAGTCGAACAATGTGGCGCATTCATGCGTCTTGCAGTATGGGATCAGGCGCTAAGCCCGGTCACGACAAGAGCGAGAGTGAGAAAGCCGACATTGGCTTTTCAGACTAGACCGGCCGAACACAGTGAGCAACCGCTAAGAGGTGATTCGCGTGTATGTGTCCCCGTGGTGCAGTCTAGAGTATGACAAATCCAAGGCGACCTTCAGCTACATTCGGAGTTCTTCATGCAGACGCCCCGTTCCGTCCATCGCACGATAACGAGGCAAAAACGCGATGATAGACAAAATCCCGTTGGAGAGATTCTCTCGTGGGCTATTCACCGTTGTTCTCCTTCTCGGACTGGCTTCCTGCCACAGAAGAGGACATCAGCAGTTGGACTGTACGGGACCGTGGATCCCTAAACACATCTCGTGGCAGAACGAACACCATAATGGCCGGGAAAGCAAGCTTAGCTACCAAACTCCAGTGTTTTACTTCAGCCCTGATGGCGAGTTCAGGGAACTGCACTGGCTGGTGTTTGAAGGGTCGTCGGTGCCGGAGAGCCTGTGCCTGGGCCCAGAGGGCGGACTGGACTACGCCGGCAAGTGGGAATATGCTAACAACGGACTTCATGTCCAGTACAGACTCATGGACCGAGCGGTTCGCATTGTTGGCGAGACGCTCCCGGGTCCAATTCTCGATGAATGGATCAGGTTTGCGCCGGACTCAGGCGGTGCCCAGCGATTGCTGTTTAAGGAGGATACTCTTGTGAGATCGGATCGTTTCTGCCCGTCGAGCATGAGGTCGATTTTGATTATCCATAGACCGCAGAAGCAGTAAACTGCGGGACGCAGGTCGGTGTTTCGAACGGTCGAACAATGCGGTGACCGATTACGTCTTGTTATCTGCGGCCGGGGATTGAGCCTGATTGCGAAACGTAAATCAGTGAGAAACCCGACACAATTAGACCCGGAAGCATTCGGCATGCAGTCATTCTACAACAGAACTGGGATACTAATGATAGTCCTGGTCTCCACTACGGCGGTATATCTCCTTTGTAGCTGTGCCGGTCCGCCAAAGGAAATTGACTGGTTCAAACGATACAACCGCGCA
>DATKJY010000345.1:0-5196 GCA_035543175.1 Candidatus Acidiferrum sp. | reverse complement strand
GACGTTGTACTTCTCGATGAGCGTGAGGTATTTCGTGAGGAAATCCCGTTTTAAGAACGGCAAGTAATCCTGATATGGCGGCTGCTCGGAAAACGGGACCAGCTTCATCTTATCGTATCGCTGTTCAATCCTGCCCTGCGGGTTGAACTGGAAGCAGGAATTGAAGGCGTGTCGCGACGTATCCACTCTCGTGAGCGCCAACCCGCCCACCAAATGATAGGCACGTGATTTTCGCGCGATGTCGCTCACCATCGTCCGGCAGTACATGTCATCGGTGAGATAGCACGGCACGGCGCTCTCCGGCCAGACATAGAGTCTGACTGTCGTATCCTTGACGGTCTGTGTGAGTGAGTCGTAGAGCTTGATGGAGTAACCTTCGTTCTCCAACTCCCACTTGATATCGATCGGCACTGAACCTTGAAGCAGCGCCACTGGATAGGTACCCGGTTTTGGAAACGGTGGCGTCACCACCCATCCGTATGCCAGAAGAGCGACGACGACAGCCAGCGATGCGAACACGCTGGTCAGCCTCCGTTCCGGGGAGAGCTCCCTGCGCAACACCTGCCACAACAGTACGTTGACGGCTACAATGAGTAGTGACAGTCCGTGGACCGAGATCACCGAAACTATTTGCAGAATGTACAGGTAATATGACTGGGTGTACCCCAAATCGGACCAGGGAAACGCAAATTGAGATAGAGTTCGAAAATACTCCATCCCAACCCATAAGAATGGCAAGGCCACCATGCCGACTGCAGGTCGCCATCGGTAGATCACATTGAATATGCAAAGAACAGCAGTGTAATAGAACGCGACGATGACAATAGCCATGATTGCCCCGGGCGGCGTGACGGGAATCACCCAGTAGAGCGAAAAGGCGTTAAAGAAGAAACTGAAAAAGTACGCCGCGTTGAACGCCTCACGTCCTTTGAGCTTGGCAATGATCATGATCGGGCGGATCAGTGAAATCCACGCCAGGAATCCGAGAAACGCCGGGTAATACGCAAGTGACAGCGCAAAGGCCCAGATTGTCAATTCCAATCGACGTTTGCGCAAAGAGATGTCGGGAGGAAGGAAAAAGCGGCCGAGTCTGGTAAGCACCGTGGCCAGGGGGCTACCCTCTTACGAGCAGTGACTTGCCCGTCATTTCCTTGGGAATCTCAAGGCCCAGAATGTCGAGAATGGTCGGCGCCACATCGGCAAGGACACCGCCCTCGCGAAGCGAGACCGAAGGCGCCGGCGCGGAGGACACGGCATCCATCGGCATCAGGATACCCCCATCGGCAATATGACGTTTGCCCAGCCGACCGGTCGGGTCATAGAGAATGCAGGGAACGAGATTGGTTGTGTGCGCGGTCCAGGGACCGCCCGTTTTGGGATCGATCATCATCTCCGCATTACCGTGATCGGCCGTGACAATCGCAACGCCATTGACATTTTTGATGGCGTCCAAAAGCCGTCCCAGTTCGTGGTCGACCGCTTCAACCGCTTTCTTAGCCGCAGTGAAATTGCCGGTATGGCCCACCATATCGCAGTTGGCATAATTCAGCAGCATGAAATCGTAGTTGCCCGATTTAATCCGCTTGATTGCATTGTCGGTTAGTTCAATTGCAGACATCTCCGGCTGGAGGTCGTAGGTGGCTACTTTTGGCGATGCTATCATGTCCCTGTCTTCTCCGCGCGAGGGCTCTTCGATGCCGCCGTTGAAGAAGAATGTCACGTGCGCGTACTTTTCCGTTTCGGCCGTACGAAGCTGCCACTTACCGGCCCGCGAAAGCACATCTCCAAGAAGGTTTTTCATCCGCGTCGGGTGGAAGGCAACCTTCGCTTCGAACATCTTGGTGTCGAAGTTAGTCATGGTGATCAATTCGATGCGCGGCTGTACCGGGTGAATGTACCCACGTATATCATGACCCAAGAGCATGTACGACAACTGCCGCGCCCGGTCGGCCCGGAAATTGAACATGATCGCAACATCGCGGTCGTGAAGGCGTCCGACTTCAGGAGCGCCGAGGTCAATGACGACCGGTACGATGAATTCATCGGTGATTTGGGCGATGTAGGAAGCCTGAATCGCCGCCACGGGATCTTTGTACCTTTTACCGTCGCCGTAAACGATGGCACGGTACGCCTTGTCAGTGCGCTCCCACCGGCGGTCCCGGTCCATTCCATAATAGCGGCCGCCGACCGTAGAGACTTTGCCAAGTCCGATCTCCTTGAACTTGGCCTGTACTTCGGACATGTAGCGCTGACCCGAAGTAGGCGGGGTATCGCGGCCGTCCATGAAGGCGTGAAGATACAGCTCCTCTACCTTATTGCGCTTGGCCAGTTCGACCAAAGCGTACATATGTTTCAAGGAGGAATGAACACAACCATCGGAGACCAGGCCGAACAGATGCACGGCCTTTTTTTCGTCAGCTACCCGCTCCATGGCAGCATTGAAGACCTCGTTGTCGAAAAACGTGCCGTCGCTAATCGCCTTATCGATGCGCGTAATATCCTGATACACGACCCGACCGGCGCCGAGATTCAAGTGGCCGACCTCACTGTTACCCATCTGCCCTTCCGGAAGACCAACCGCCGGGCCGGACGCATCAAGCTTGGTATGCGGACAGGTGCGAATGAGATAGTTGTAGGTCGGTTTGTCGGCCGCCGCGATGGCGTTATCCGGAGTAGGTTCCCGAAGACCGAAGCCGTCGAGGACAATAAGAGCAATCAGCATATTCGTTATACCAACCTGACCTGTTTATGTCCGGGCGTGATGGCGCCGATCCGAAATGCCTTCTCGCCCATGCCTGCCAGCGCCTCAAGCACCGATGCGGCGTCCTTTTCCGCGACTACCAGTACGTACCCGATCCCCATATTGAAGGCGGAATAGATGTCCTCGCGGTCCAGACTGCCAGCCGCCTGCAGATACTCAAATATCGGCAGAACCGGCCAGCTTCCTTTGACCACCTCGGCGTCTAAGTTATCGGGCAGGATGCGGTTAAGATTACCGGGAAGCCCCCCGCCTGTAATGTGAGCCATACCGTGAATGGAAAACTTTTCCAGTAGCTTGAAGACTACCGAAGCGTAGCAGCGGTGGACCGCCATTAGCGCATCGGCGACACTGCTCTTCAGCTCGGGGATTTTATCCTCAGGTCGGAGTTTGGCGATTTCAAATACCACCTTCCGAGCCAGTGTGTATCCGTTCGTATGCAGACCGGTCGAGGGGAGCCCGATGCAGATATCTCCGTTCTTGATCGTGCTGCCGTTAATGATCTTTGGTTCATCCACTACGCCTATAATAGTGCCGGCGAGGTCGTAGTCGCCGACCTGATAAATATCAGGCATTTCGGCAGTCTCGCCGCCGATCAAGGCCATTCCCTGAGCCGAACAGGCGCGGGCCAGACCCGAGACGATTTCCGCTACTATCGGAGGTTCGAGTTTATGGATACCGATGTAATCGAGGAAGAACAGGGGCCGCGCGCCGTGCACGAGGATGTCGTTGACGCAGTGATTGACCAGATCTTCGCCGACCGTGTTGTGACGGCGAATCATGCAGGCCAGTTTGAGCTTGGTGCCGACACCGTCGGTCGAAGACACCAGCACCGGACTCTTCATCTTGGGAAAGTGCGCCTTGTAAAATCCGCCAAACGAGCCGATCTCGGAAAGAACCTGCGGCCCGAAGGTGGCCCGAGCAAGGCTCTTAATCCGGGCTACCGCTTCGTCGTTGGCGCGGACGTCAACTCCGGCGGCAGCGTAGGTCAGCTTTTTCTTTTTGCCTGGGTCCGACACGGGGGCAAATCTACCCCACGCATCCAGCTAAGTCAACAATCATGGTTTTTAAGCGGCGGCTTGGCCAAACAGCGGTTCTCAGACCAGGTCAAAGAGCAGGAATTCCGAGTCGGAAGTCGCGGTGAATTCCAGCGACGTTTCCTCCGCCACCGCAGCGCCATCGCCGGCTGACAGCGGATTCCCGTTCAGATTAATCTGGCCGGAGACCATCTGAAGCCAGGCGTAGCGCTCTTTGTCGAAAGCCTGAACAATCGTAGTGCCCGCTCCCAATATGGAAGAGTAAAGACTGACGTCCTGGTGAATCCTGACGGAGCCGTCTCGACCGTCGTGTGAGGCGATTAGTTTCAGGCGGCCGCGCTTATCATCATCCAGATAGGTCTTCTGCTCGTACTCCGGCACGAGCCCCCCTTGTTCCGGATAGATCCAGATTTGAAGGAGATGGACCGCCTCGTCCCGTGACGGATTGAATTCTGAATGCGTCACCCCCGTGCCTGCGCTCATGCGCTGAACATCACCTCGGTGAATCACCGATCCGTTCCCCATGCTGTCCTTGTGCTCCAGCGCTCCGTCGAGAATGTACGTGATGATTTCCATATCGCGGTGATCATGGGGACTAAATCCCTTTGCAGGCTGTACCCAGTCCTCATTAATCACTCGCAACGAACGAAACCCCATGTGGGCCGGATCGAAATAGGAAGCAAACGAAAATGAATGATAGGTGTTCAGCCAGCCGTGGTTCAAATGCCCCCGCTTGTCGCTTTTCCGAATTGTCAACATATCCTGACTCCGATCGCCTCCTGTGCAGGTTGCGTGTGAAATAGGGACTAAATATGTAACTTTAAACAGCGGAAGGTTCCCAATGGTGCCGAGCCGAGCAGCTTACTGACCTTCTCTTTCGAGAATGGCCAGGACAGTCTTGAAGTCTTCGGGCGGATCACTTTCGCAAACGATAGGCTTGCCCGACACAGGGTGGGTGAATTCGAGCCTTCGGGCGTGAAGCATTTGCCGGTCAATGAGATTCAAAAGTTTTCCCGCAAGCGGCCGCTCCGGGGCAAACATGCCCCGCCGCCAGGTTTCCCGACCGCCATACTCTGGGTCGCCGAATACCGGGTGCCCCAGGTGCGAGAAGTGGACTCTGATCTGGTGAGTACGACCAGTTTGGAGCGTGATTTCGAGCAGGTCGTAGGAGCGAAAGCGGTTGAGAAGATGGAATGTCGTCTGGGCCGACCGGCCTCTCCCCTTGGTTACCACCATTTTGCGGCGGTCGTGTACGGACCTTCCAATCGGCTGGTCAATTGTTCCTGTCTCAGCCTGCATGTGACCGCAGACTAAGGCGAGGTAGGTTCTTTTGATTTCACGGCAGTCCATCGCCTTACGGAGTTTCAAGAGAATATCAACGGTGCGGGCGACCAGCAACAG
>DATKJY010000344.1:0-2363 GCA_035543175.1 Candidatus Acidiferrum sp. | reverse complement strand
CGGCGGTGCTCCTGGCGGCCTTGCCTTCGGATCTCGTGCTCTTCACGACGCGGACACAGTCGACGCCTTCCTTCTCCTTCACTTCGAGCACCACCTGGTCGGTTTTGGAAGTTGGGATGTTGGCCCCGACATAATCCGCCTTGATCGGCAGTTCGCGGTGACCGCGATCCACCAGCACTGCCAGCTGGATGGTGCGGGGACGGCCGAAATCGATAATCTGATCCAATGCCGCGCGGATCGTGCGCCCGGTGAAAAGGACGTCATCGACCAGGATGATATTGCGGTCGCCTACCTCGAACAGGATGTCAGTACGCTGGACCACCGGCTGGTCGAGTTTGGAGCGGACGTCATCGCGGTACAGGCTGATATCCATCAGCCCGACCGGCACCGTGACCCCTTCGAGCTTTTCGATAATCGCGGCAATCCGTTTAGCCAGAAAGGCGCCGCGTGTGAGGATCCCGATGATAGCCAGCGACTCGGCGCCCGAATTGTGCTCGAGAATCTCGTGCGCTATTCGGGTCAGCGCTCGTCCGATCTTGACCTCATCAAGGATCATATCCGTGTGAGACGGCAAAGTGAACCTCCATGTATGGTAGAGCTGAGATTGATTGCGAATGAATGAAGGTTGTCTGTAGAAACGAAAGTGCGTGCGTAGTTATTCCGGGCGACGCGCACGTGCGCTATGTGCATTACTGACATCAGAAGACAACCTTTGGCGACCTCGCAGGATCACCTTAAAAGGTAATGGCTGAGCGAGTATAGCGAACAGAAAAGCCGTGTCAAGTTACCCAGTGAAGATTTCTGAAAAAAACTACCAGGTACGCGGCGAAACGACGCCCGCATACTGGTTGGACTCGAATAGCTGCCGAGTTGACAGCTCTTCAAGTTGCGATTTATTCTTTAAGTACAGCACGCGGTCGGCCAGCGTGTTAATAACATCCCCATCGTGGCTGATAAGGACCTGCCCGACATTGTGCCGCTTAAGCGCCTGTGATAGCAGCACAAATCTGCCGACTCCGTCCTGGTCCAGCCCGCAGGTAGGTTCATCGAAAACGACGAAAAGCGGGGCCATGGACAAAACTGAGGCAAAAGCGAGCCGCCGCTTCTCCCCCATCGACAGGCTGAACGGGTCCCGTTGGCCGAACTTATTCACATCCAGTCCAACCATCTGCATGAACGCCCCGATGTCGCGCTCAGGCAACGGCATTTCGAGATTGGCCGGCCCAAATGCAACCTCCTCGGAGCATGTCGGCAGAAAGAACTGGCGCTCCGGCTGTTGGAATAAACCTACCACCCAGCCGCGGCCATCTTGTTTGGCAATATGCAGGCCATTCTCGTTTTCGAATCGTAGCTCTCCAACTTTCGGCTTGAGCAGCCCGCACATTATGAGACCAAGCGTACTTTTGCCGCACCCCGATGCGCCGACTAATCCGACTGTCTCGCCACGTTTGAGCTTGAGGCCGGCATTCTTAAGAACCGGCGTACCCGATGCGTACTCAAAATCGATTCCAGCCAGTTTAATTGCATAAGGCAGAACGCCTGTCTGCTTCGCTCTCTGTGCCGTAATCGCCGGCACCGCCAGCTCCGAACGGTTTTCTAAGTCGAAACGGAGCCCCGTCCGAAGACAGAAGGCTCTATCGCTCAGTATCGAATCCGGCGACCCGTCGGCTGCCACTTTACCCTCATGGATTACGACTAACCGTGAGTATGTCCGGGCCACCTGAGGATACTGAGTTATGCGAATTTCGACTAATTCCGGCTGTTCGTGGTGCAATCGCCGCAGCTCTTCCGATAGAATCTGTTTCCCTGATTCATCGAGGAACGAATCCGGCTCGTCGAGAATCAGCACCGGCGGATAGCCGACCATCACCGAAGCCAACGCGACGCGCTGCTTTTCGCCGCCAGAGAGTTCCGTTGTCAATCTACTTCGAAGGTGACCAATCCGGAATCGATCTAACGTCGATCCTATCCTTCGCTCCATCTCCTCCTGACAAACGCCCTGATTTTCCAGACTGAATGCAATCTCTTTGTCCACGACTGTCGCCACCATCTGGTTGTCCGGATTTTGAAACAGGATGCCGACGGCAGGCCCTTCAGCGTTGGGGCAGTCAAATTTGACTTCTCCACCGGTGGCCTTAGAAAGCCCCGCGATAATCCGCGCCAGTGTCGTCTTGCCGCAGCCGTTGGCCCCCATGAGGCAGAGCCATTCCCCGGTCCTGATCGCAAGCGTCAGATCGCGAAGGATTGGCTCGCTGTCCGGTCCGTAGCGGTAACTGATGTTTTCGAGACGAATCATAGGCAACAAAAAGCCGATGCCCTATTTACAGGCATCGGCGTCAAATTACAAGCTCATTCCGCTCGCC
>DATKJY010000343.1:0-5959 GCA_035543175.1 Candidatus Acidiferrum sp. | reverse complement strand
TGACTTTTTCGTAAAGACATACGCATCGTTGGCGACATCGATCATCACGTGATCCCCCGAAGCGACCGCCCCGGTAATAATGTCCACCGACAACCGATTGATAATGTCTTTCTCAATTATCCGCTGAATCGGCCGGGCCCCCAGCTCGAACGTATAGCCGTCTTTCGCCAGCTTCTTTTTGGCTTCAGGGCTCAAAGTCGCGTCGATATTCTGGTCCTTAAGCATCCCCTTTAAGCCTTCAAACTCCAGCCCGGCGATTACTTCCACCTGCTCCAGCGAAAACGAATGGTATATAATGATATCATTAAGTCTATTCAGAAGCTCCGGACGGAACTTGCCGAACAAAAACGACCGGACCTCATCCATGTTGACTTCGCGCCCCTCGCGGTCAGCATCGAGAATCTTGTCGGCGGCGTAGTTGGAAGTGAGCACTACCATACAGTTGGAAAAATCGACCGTTCGCCCCTGCCCATCGGTGAGACGCCCGTCGTCGAGCAACTGAAGCAGAATATTGAAGACATCCGGGTGCGCCTTCTCGACCTCATCGAATAACACAATCGAGAACGGTTTCCGCTTGACGGCCTCGGTGAGCGCGCCTCCTTCTTCGTACCCGACATATCCGGGCGGAGCACCGATCATCTTGGCGACCGAATGCGTCTCCATGTACTCGGACATGTCGAGCCGCACCATGGCGTTCTTATCATCGAACAGGAATTCGGCCAGAAGTTTGGGCAAATACGTCTTGCCGGTTCCGGTCGGACCCAGAAACAAGAACGATCCTACCGGGCGATTGCGCATTTTCAGGCCGGCTCGCGCCTTGCGGACGGCGTTGGCGATCGCCTTGATCGCCTTGTCCTGACCGACAATCTTGGCCGACAGAAATGATTCCATATTGACGAGGCGGTCTTTTTCGGCAGTGAGCATCTTCGTGAGCGGGATACCGGTGCGGCGTGCCACGACGGCCGCGATATCGGCGTCGTCGATTTTCTTTTCGAGGTTTGCTACCACGCCCTTAAGCGCGTTGTATTTGGTAATCTTGTCCTCAAGATCCTTCCGGATATTGTCCAGATTGATAGGCGTACTGCTCACCGCGGCGCTCCTGTCTCCAGGGCAACCCGATGGCCCCAGTAGCCATGCAGTCTGTCGAATGTACGACAGAACTCCTCATATTCTTTGCCCAGCCGGTCAAACAGTTTCTTGTCTTTGACCGGATCTTTGCCCTGGCATTCCGCCAGAAGTTTCTGCACGGATTCAATCTGTGTCGCCATCGCCGGAACCATCGTTTTGGCAAATTCCTCTTTGACACAGAACTCAGAGCCGGCTTCGTCGATGATATCCAGCGCCACATCGGGAAGGTTCCTTTCGCTCAGGTAGCGCTGAGCGTATTTGACCGATCCGGTGATGGCCGCCTCAGTATATTCGATTTTGTGATGCCCCTGATATTTGGGGATGACGCCCTTCACGATGCGGACGGCTTCGTCGAAATTAGGCGGCGCTACTTTCACCTTCTCGAACCGCCGATCCAGTGCTTTGTCTTTTTCTAGATGCTTGGTGTACTCTTCTTCAGTGGTGGCTCCGATCAGGCGAATCTGCCCCCGAGCCAGCGCCGGCTTTATCAGGTTGGCGGCATCCATCCCGCCGGAACCGGAGCCGGCAGCCGCGATCGTGTGTATCTCGTCGATAAACAGAATGATCTTACCGGCCGACTTCACAACCTCACCAACAAGCGACTTGAATCTCTCCTCGAATTCCCCTTTGTACTTGGCGCCCGCCACCAGCGAGCCCATATCAACCGCCATCACTTTGACACCATTGAGTGCCTTCGGGACCTTTTCCGCGATAACAGCCTGGGCGAATCCTTCGACGATGGCTGATTTCCCTACCCCGGCTCCCCCGACCAGCACGGGGCTGTTTTTGCGACGGCGCAGGAGTATCTGAATCACCTGCTGTACTTCTAATTCACGTCCGATCATTGGGTCGAATTCTCCAGCGGCCGCCTGGTTGGTCATGTCGATACAATACCGAAGCGTCCCGGCAACCTCGCCTTTAGCTTCCTCTTCTCCTCCGCCCGTCTTGGCAGTAGTCGTACTGGCGATCTGCGCGACCGACTTGCTGTCGGCGATAGCCCGATAGATGTCCTCTTTGGCGATGTCAGTCTTTTCGCGCACATATGGCGACAGCTTCGACTTGGGGTCGAAGATAGCGATCACGATATGGTGCGGCTCGACCAGGGCGTCGTACAGCTTGGACTTTTCTTCCGCCGCTTGTGCCAGTACGTCCTGAACCGGAGCCGCGACTGCGAGATTCTCGCGGGCGGTGGCTCGTCCGGGGGTATCTTTCAGATAAGTCTCGACTACCCCTTCGACAAACGCCCGGCTTTTGCCGAGTTGATTGAGGATTGATTCTACTTCGGTTCCTTCATGGCGAATAGCGGCCAGAAGCAAGTGTTCGATATAGATTTCCGGATGGCGAAACGCGATAGCGACTTCGCGGGCGTTCTTGATTACCGCCCTGGAATCCGCTGAGTAATTGGCAATATCCATATGCACCTGAGCCAGTCGGTTTGGTGATTCCGTATCTTCGGTGGTCGATTGGCGTTCGGCAAGGCCCGGACGACCCCATCAATCAAAAAAACTGTACTCCCCGCAGGCGTAAAAGTCAAGTATTTAATGGTTTACCGTAGTCAAACGACTGCACCATCTGTGGACCCAAAATGGAACCTTATCAAATTCCGACGGCTCACGCGAGGTAATAAGTCCAGACATCGTCTGGTCCGACTAACGCGCTTTGGCCTCCTGCTCGTACAACGGGATCCAGGTCCTCTCTCCCTGCCAGCGCTTGATTTCTGCATCCCGCTCCGGCATCGACATCTTCATGAAGGCGTTTTCGTTGAGGTAGAGCTGGTTGTCTGTCTCATTAACTACCTGGAGTCTTCGTAAGAGAAGATACGCCTCGTCGCACACTCTGCGAACAGGCGCTCTATCCTCGGCCGAAGCAAACGGGTTATCCGGCTCCAGTTCCCGCTGATCTTTGAGCAGGTCCAACAGGATTTTTGTTATCTTCGCCCGGCTGGCGTTCTGGAGAGTTAGCGCCTGCTGAAGTTCCCAGATGAGGTCGTTCGGCTTGCCGACCGGCAAGGAATCCAAAAGCATTGGCAACACCAGGTTGCCGAGCTTGAGCGCCACTGCCGATGCCTTCTGCTTGGTATCTTGGGAATCGGTGTGCATCAAGCCGACAACATCCCCCGGCTCCCGGTAGGACCGCTCCAAAATCGACTTGGCCAGACTGTCAAGCGACGGGTCATCCACAGCCTTGGCCCGCTGAATTATGGCTTTTGTTCCCTGATACTCCATATGCTTACCTCCGTCATTACCTTTCGAACACCCGATTCCGCCAACAGCCGCTCCGAGCAAGCTACTTAGTGAAATCCAGAAAAGACTTTGGAAAACCAACTTGTTCAACTGCGAACTATCCGACGTCAATCATTACTGAAACTGAAATTCTATCTCTCAGAATATCTGATATCCGGCATGGCGCAAGGTCAGATCGGTGTTGGCCGTACGCTTGGCATACTCCAGGCTATTCCACCAGGATTCGTTGTTATTCTGCTTGTTGTACGAAAACCAGCGGTGCAACCAGATCAACTCCGCGTCCCCCTGCGAGGGCTGAGTAGTGAAATACGCAAACTTGTCGGTGGGCGGCTTGTCTCTCTGCCAGGCCTTGTAATCGTCCTTTCTCAGTATCTCCCAATAATGCAATCGAGAACTGCAGCCAAAATGGCAAAACGCCTTGCACTGCAGGTCGACGGCACCAATGTCTTGCGGCGTGTTATACGTGTCGGCCCAGTTAGCATAAACCAGGATATGGGCTTCTCCGCCAATGCTGCAGCCGTAATACTCGCCGGTCGCCGATTCGAAATACGGAGCCACCAGGCCGCTTTGATCCGGTGTCAGGGTCATCTTCTTAAGCTGACGGCGGGCGTCCGGATGCCGGTCCGACATCGCCGGCACGCCGTCCTCGACCGCCACCGGATAGAACGTGTACTGATGATGGTCCAGGTCTTCGATCCCGACCGGGACAATCGGATACGCCATCCGAAACAGGCCGTCGTCGGTGTCGTTGCCCCCTTCCCACTGCTCCCCCTGCATTGTTGCCCGGCCGGAATAGACGTCGAAACAGGCCCCTCGACCGTACCGTGAATGGCCGCCGTAAATGACCATTATCCCGGAAGTCTCCAGCGCCGTAATGAAATCAGGTTTGGAAGTCACCATCTTTAGGTGAAAGTGCACGCGCTGATCGAGATTCGTGTATTCGGATTCATCATCCGAGATGACATTGTAGTCGCTCCCCAATTTGTCCTTAAGATAGGCATGAAGTTCCGGTTCGATGGACTTCCGAAGCAGCCTGGCCAGGTTTTTCTTGGCCGCGGTTCCCTTCGGCGGCTTGATCGAGTATCCCATGTTCGCATTGAGATTGTCGACAATCACCTTGGCGTCATCGTCCGACGGATCGTTGTCCAGATCGCTTGCCGCCTGCTCCTTGGCCGCATTTCTGGCTTTGACGTCGCTCTCGTGATAGTCGATCCCACGCGCCAAAACGACCTCGCGCGTCTCGATATCGTCTAAGAACGTACTTTGTTCGCCTGAACTGGTCGAAGTATCGTCGTCACCCATATTCTGTCTCCGTGTGTAGTCACTCTATTGCTGCAGTGAAACTCCCTTGAGGTTCTTGAACGTAACCGTGCACTTGCCGGGCGGGACTTTCTCGACCTTGGCATACCCATCGCCGTCGAGCGTCCCGTCTTTCGTCGAACCATCTGCGAATGTCACCGTGTAGGGTTCATTGCCGCGCGGTTTCCCCTCGCCGTCGAGAAGTTTGATTTCGAACCAGTCTTTGAACGCCAGCAATCCCGATTCCTGCTTCTTGCCGAACTCACACTCTTCAATTTTGACCGTGAAGAAATACTGAGGCGCCTGGTAATTCTGCCCGTACTTTTTGAGTTCTTCATCGGTCGGAATCTGATGCGTCTTGTCGAAATATTCGTATTTCCAATCGAGCGATATTTGCTGCCCCTTGGCTTTGGTCGCCAGATCCGCAAGTTTATCGTGGGCGCCGTCTTTGTCGTACTCGTAGATTGTGAGCTTGACGTCGGTATCATCGAGGACACCTCGAACATCGGCCGAGATCGTGACAATATCACCCCTTCGCGCTTCCTTGGCGCTCCATTTCATGTTGGTTACTGTAACGGGCGGGCCGACTGGAATTGGATCCGCCTGGCCTTTGACACCGCACTTGGACAGATCGACCTCGAAATACGCCCAATCCCCTTCCTTGACATTGTCCGGGATCTCCATAACCCCGACATAAGAGTTGTTGGTCATCACACCCTTGATTTTGCCAAGCTTCTTTCCCTGTTTGGTTTTTCCGGTGATTTCGACAGGGGAACCGTTGCCGACAAACGCCGTCTGCACCTGAAACTTGGCTGTCAATCCGATATACGCCATGCCGGACATCCACCCCGCATACAGGAGCTCCGATTCGAGCTTAATCTTATGCTCAGCATCAGTGGGTTTGGTGAACTTAAGCGCCATAACCTTCGCTGCTGACCCTATTTGCCGCTCGGCGGAACGAAACTGTTTACAAGCTGGTCCATCTCGTTGCCGATTGTCTTAATCGTCTTCTTCGAAAAATTACCCGAAAACGTGTACCCGACACCTCCCGCCAGCAGATAGATGGTCTTCACAAACCGCGCCTCAGCGCCGACCGGAATCCATTTGTACACGCATTCATACGCAGGAATGCCGCTGGGGAGTTGCTTTTCATCTTCCTTGAGTATCTCCGCACCCTGAAGTGTCGACATGACCGTGTCGATCCGCGGACGGGCGAATTCACCGGGAGAAATAGCGCTCGTAGTACTGTCAATCACCAGCGTAATCATATGCTGCACGCCGCTGTCGTC
>DATKJY010000342.1:0-3562 GCA_035543175.1 Candidatus Acidiferrum sp. | reverse complement strand
CTGGATTCCTCGGTACACGCGACACTGGGCTGTATCGACTGTCACGCCGATCTGGCTGGGGTCAAGGATTTTCCGCATAATGACAAGTTGAAGCCGGTCGATTGCGGGACGTGCCATTCGGATGTAGCGGCGTTGTATGCGCAATCGGCGCACGGAACTGCGGCACCGGACAACCCGAATGCGCCGAGCTGTTCGTCGTGTCACGGCAAGCATAACATCCTGTCCGCAAAGAATCCGCTGGCGAAAACATCGGAGACGAACCTCCCGGTCACGTGCTCGTCGTGCCATTCCAAATTGGCGATCAAGACTGACCCGGACATACGAATCGCGGATTCATACGAGCGCTACATGCGCGGTATTCACGCTCAGGGAATTGCCAAGGGGATCGGCTCGGCGGCGACGTGCAATGACTGTCACGGGATGCACGATCTGAGGAAAGCCTCGGATCCGAAGTCGACCGTCAACAAGATGAATATCCCGCGCACATGCGCCAAGTGCCATAACGACGTGTACATACAATACAGCCGCAGCATTCACGGCAAGGCGCTGGCGGCGGGGATTCTCGATGCTCCCAACTGCACGGACTGCCATGGCGAGCATTCGATTCTCGAGATTTCGGATCCCAACTCGCCGGTGAACCCATCGAATATCGCGGATTTCGTCTGCGCCAAGTGCCATAACGATCCGAGGATTGTCGAGAAGTTTGGATTGGCGAAAGGGAAGTTCACTTCGTACCAGGATTCTTATCACGGGCTGGCGGTGCGGGGAGGCTCGCTCAAGGCGGCAAATTGCGCGTCCTGTCATACGCCACACATGATATTACCGGCCTCGAACCCGGGTTCGTCGGTAAATAAGGATAATATTACGTCGACCTGCCAGAAGTGTCACCCGAAGGCGACGCTGGCGTTTGCGACCAGCTACTCGCACAACACGGCGGAGGCGCGGTTTTCGGCGCTGGATTCGTGGGTGAAGAATATTTACATCGTGGCCATCGTGCTCATCATCGGCGGGATGCTGTTCCATAACGGGATCATCGTGAGCCGGTTTATTGTCGACAAACACAGGCAGAACAAGGCGCAGCCGACCGTCGAGCGGTTTACCAAGGGAATGGTGTACCAGCATCTGGTGCTGACGGTCGCGTTCATCACGCTGGTGGTGACGGGGTTTGCGCTTCGATATCCCAACGAATGGTGGGTGAAAATACTCAATTTCTTCGGCATTCATGAAGATGTGCGATCGGTCATCCACCGCATTGCGGCGGTGCTGCTGGTATATATATCGTTCCACCACGCGCTTTTTTTGATGTTCACCAGGCGCGGCAAGTTGGAATTAAGGGCGTTGTGGCCGTCGAAAGAGGACATCATCCAGGTCAAACAGAATCTGATGTACTATCTCGGGCTGTCGAAGGAGCATCCGAAGTTCGACCAGTATGATTACACCGAAAAGGCGGAGTACTGGGCGCTGGTGTGGGGCACGGTGGTGATGGCGTTTACGGGGTGCATACTATGGTTCCCGACATTCTTCACGTCGTTCCTACCGACCTGGGCGGTCCGGATTGCCGAGACGATTCACCTGTATGAGGCGTGGCTGGCGACGCTGGCAATCGGCGTATTCCACTTCTTCTTCGTGATTTTCCATCCGGATCAGTACCCGATGTCGATGACCTGGCTGACCGGGAGGATGACGGTTGAGGCGACCAAGGAGCATCATCCGAAATGGTATGTGCGGATCAGCGGCAATAAAGCGGCCGAGACGACAGAAACCACAGTCGAGCCCACGAAGGCAGCCGACGATTTGAGGAACTAATCGCATCAACCGAGGATTTGCGGAGGCGCTCGCGCCTGACAAGGGCGGGCGCTTTTGCTTTGGGGTATATCAGGCGAGGTATTGACGTCGCCAGTCGGGTGGGAACGGGTAAGAGATTGCGGCATATAATGGCAATGTTAGGGTTTTTTCGGAGGCCAGTTCCCGCGGAGTTGGCGGGCGTGACCGGCCGATGAGGGTTGCGGAAACTTGACAGGGGCGGGTCGCTGACATATGTTTCAGCCCGTTTGCGGCGCTTTCGCCGAAATTCATCATTCTCCGATTGAAGCTACGTGTTTTGGTGAGGTAACAATATGACCGACTCTGTGTCGACGGCCATGATTGAAGCCAAAGGGCTAAGCAAGTACTACGGCTCATTTGTGGCGATCAAGGACATCTCGTTTTCAATTCCGCGAGGGCAGATCGTGGCGTTTCTCGGGCCAAACGGGGCGGGGAAATCCACGACGATGAAAATCCTGAGCGGTTTTCTGGCGCCCAGCGAAGGGAGCGCCTCAATTGGCGGGCTGGACATCGCATCGAAGCGATTGGAATCCGCCAAGTTGCTTGGTTATCTACCGGAGAACGGGCCGCTGTATGACAGCATGACTCCGTTGGAGTTGCTTCGGTTTTTCGGCGAAGCGCGAAGCCTGAAAGAAGCGCAACTGAACAAGCGAATAGAGATGGTGACGGAGCAGTGTGCGCTGCAGCAAGTGCTTGAGAAGCCAATCGGCAAACTTTCGCGAGGCTATCGTCAGCGGGTGGGGTTGGCGCAGGCGCTTTTGCACGATCCGGACGTGCTCATCATGGATGAGCCGACGGCGGGTCTGGACCCCAATCAGATTCGGGAATTTCGGACGAATATTGTGGAGTTAGGGAAGACCAAGACGATCTTGCTTTCGACGCACATTCTCCAGGAGGTTGCGGCGGTCGCACAGCGAGTCCTGTTCGTGCACGAAGGGAGACTGGTGTTCGATGGACTTCCTTCCGAATTATCCAGCGCCGGGTCGCTGGAAGAGAATTTCTACAAGATGACCAATTACGGGCGACCGTCGAATGCCGCGGCCGAAGGGGGAGCGGTATGAAACTGAACTGGCATCTCATCTGGACAATCACGCGAAGAGACCTTCGGTCCTATTTCAGCAGCCCGACCGGCTACGTCTTCATAACGCTGTTCATCTTTTTGAGCGCGGCGGCGGCGTTCTGGCAGGAGAGATTTTTCGCCGACAACCTGGCTAATCTGGATCAGTTGAATAGTCTCTTTCCGTTCATTCTCCTGTTCTTCATTCCTGCTCTCACCATGAATATCTGGGCTGAGGAGCGGAAGCAGGGGACGGACGAGCTGCTGCTGACGCTCCCGGCGTCCGACCTGGAGGTCGTGTTAGGCAAGTACCTGGCGTCGCTCGGGATCTACACGGCATCGCTGATACTCTCACTGAGCCATGTGATAGTTCTGTTCTGGCTCGGACGGCCCGATATCGGGCTTACGTTCGGGAATTTTGTCGGTTACTGGCTGATTGGAGCGGGGCTTTTGTCGGTGGGGATGTTGGCCTCACTGTTGACCAGCAACCTGACGGTGGGATTTATTCTCGGCGCCCTGATGTGCTCAGTGTTCATTTTTGTGGACTCTTCGTCGGTGCTGTGGAGCGAAACGCTGCAGCGGTGGCTGGCTCCGATCGGCGTATTCGGGGCATTTAACGATTTTGCCAGCGGGGTAATCAGCCTTTCCGGGTTGCTGTATTTCGTCTCAGTCGTAGGCGTA
>DATKJY010000341.1:0-7896 GCA_035543175.1 Candidatus Acidiferrum sp. | reverse complement strand
AGCGAAAGGTCAAATTCGAGAAAATCGCGTCGATATCACGCTATAGTTCAAGCGCTTCAAGCGTCAAATTCAAGACGGGCGACGAGGTCGTCCTTAGAGGCAGCAATGATGTCGACAGCGACAATCGGGGCATCCTGGTCTGTGATCCGGGATTTGGGCAGGTAACGGTCAATTGGGATGAATTCGCCAGTTTAGATCTCTCGCAGGCGCCGAGCGCAGTGACGTACGCCAGTTTCGATGGCGGGCGGCCACTTCACGGAACAGTATACACTGAGGACGGTGATTCATATACCGGCACGGTTCGCTGGGACAATGACGAACAGTACACGTGGGAGCTGCTCAACGGGAGCTATCACGATGCCTCGTTTGATATAGAACTCGGGCTGGTTAAAGAGATCGCGCGGGTGTCTACTCGCGGCTCAAAAGTTACGCTTTGGGATGGCCGCTCGTTTGAACTTCGCGGCTCCAATGACGTCGATGAGGATAATAAGGGAATATTCATCACTCCCGACCGGGGGAAGGAAATCGAGGTCCCGTGGGAGGATTTCAAGCGCGTGGAATTTGACAGAAGATAACCCCCTCCAATTCATCGACCATACAAGAACGGCCGTCCCGCAGGATGGCCGTTCGCGTGTCTATGACTTACCTGCCTAGCGATGCTTCTGCAACAAAGCTTTGAATCCAGGAGTGGCGCGAAGCGAGTCTATTCCCGGGGCGACTTGGAGCCAATGGACCGACACATTAGCCGGCTCGGACAACAAGTGATCGAACAGGGCGATCGCCTGGTCGTACTCGCCGACCATCGCGTACACCATGGCGAGATTTCTGACGTAGATGGTGCCTTCCAGAGCATCCCGTGTTTCCGGCAGAAGCTCGACGGCTTTCTTCGCCGTCAGCACGGCCTTGTCCTTGTGACCGAGCCCGGCGTACACCATTGACAAGGCACCATGGAGCAGCGCCACCCCCGGAGCCAGCGCGACCTTGCCCTCCAGTTCGGTCCGGGCAGAATCATAGTACACGCGGGCAGCTTTCTCGTTGTGCATGAGACTGAAGACGATGGCTTTCATGTAGAAATAGTCTGAGCTGTCGGAACCTTCCGGGAAGAGAACGGAGCCGCGCGCTGTGAGCAGTTTCAAAGCCGAATCGTACTGATGGTCTAAACAATCAAAGTACACTTCGAACCAGGTCAACTCCGGCCAGCGGCCAACGCTGGCGCAGGCCGCGCTGAGCGTTCTTCGAGGTTCTGTTGTTTGACCGGTCTGGCTAAACTGAGTCCATGCTTTCAGATCATAGGCCCACCGATGATCCGGCTGCAGCTCGATTACCTGGTCAAATTGCGACACCGCGTCCTGATAGCGACGGCAGACGAAATAGGTAACGCCAAGTTCGTACTTATACCAGCTTTCGCGAGGCGCCAGGCTGGTGACTGACTCCATCCCGCGAAAAGCATCGTCCCAATTACCTCGCCGCCGCTGTACCCAGGCGGTACTGGCCATGGCCAGTACATTGTTCGGCTGGAGATGGAGGACCTGGGCGAACTCGTCATACGCCTGTTGGTAATCGCGAATACCGTGATAATAATACCAGCCCAAAGCCTGGTGAGCCTCGGGCGTATTCGGCGCGAGGCGCCGGGCGATATCGATCAGTTGTCTCGCGCTATCGAGGGTTGCCGGCGTTGTTTTGAATCCATCCCAGTACGCTTCGACGTACAGCGTTCCCATCTCGGCGTAGGCTGGTGCGAAATCGGGCGCCAGCTCGATTGCGCGGCGCAACAGGGTTTCGGCGCTTCGATAGTCGTTCTGCTGGAATCGTGCGACTGAGAAATACTGCTTGCTCCGCAAATAACAATCGTAGCCGGCAGCGTTGACTTCAGGACTGTGCGACAGCACTTCTTGCTCCGGCTGGAGGAGAGTCACATTCAGGGCGGCGGCAACTTCCTGAGCGATCTTCGCCTGTACGGAAAAAACATCGGTGAGCACGGCGTCAATGCCGGTGGCCCACAAGTGGGAATCGTCCGCCACCCTCACCAGTTGAGGGTTAATCCGTACCCGGTTCTCCGATCCTGTCTTCTCCCATCTGATTGTTCCCTCGAGGACATATTCGACTTTGAGCTCTTTGCCTATTTGCTTGAGGCTCTTACTCGACTTTTTGTATTGCATCGAACTGGTACGGGAGATGACGCCAAGGCCCGACAGGCCAGCCAATCGGGTGGTGATTTCATCGGTGATACCGTCGGCGAAGTACTCGTCCTGGGGCGACCCGAGATTTTCGAACGGCAAGACAGCGAGCATTTTCCGTTTCGATATATCGGGAGTGCCCGTACGCACGCTATACCAGTTTGCCAGTAAATACGCCAGAATCACGACAAGAATACCGATACCGGCAATCACGCCAAAGAGGTTCCATGTCCGGTGTCTGGCTTTCGGCGCCATCGTGAATTCGCCCGATAGCGACTTCCGGAGGTCAGCGCCGATCTCATCGGCGTGCTGGTAGCGAGTGGCGACATTCTTGTCAAGCGCTTTATCGACAATTGCCTGAAGCGCATCGGGCACGTCGCGCCGAAAACGCGCCAGCGGCTCCGGCCGAGCCGTGGTAATGGCATGCAGAGTGGCGGCCTCAGACTCGGATTTGAAGGGCGAATGTCCCGCGATGAGTTCATAGAGTACGACACCCAGGGAGAAGAGATCGCTTCGGTTATCAACCCTATCGCCACGTACTTGTTCGGGCGACATGTAACCGATCGTACCGAGCGTCGATCCGGTCTTGGTGAGTTGATCTGTCCCGGCCACTGAGGCCAGGCCAAAATCGACAATTCGGGCTCGACCGTGCGAGTCGATCAGGATATTCGACGGTTTGATATCGCGGTGGGTGATTCCCAGGTCGTGAGCCGCCTGCAATCCGTCGCAGATCTGGATGCCGATATCGACTATGCGATTCAAAGAAAGCGCCTTGGCCGCAATCATACTCGTGAGCGGCTGTCCTTGGACATGTTGCATGGAGAAGTAGGGTCGTCCCTGGAATTCGCCGACGTCAAAAACTGAAACGATGTTGGGATGATCCAACTTGGCTGCAGCCTGGGCTTCCCGTTTAAATCGCTTGCGGCAATCAGCGTCGAGACACAAGTGAGGGGGAAGTAATTTGAGGGCGACCTTCCGTTTGAGTTCGGTATCCTCCGCCAGGTATACTTCGCCCATTCCGCCGGCGCCGATCCTCTCGATAATGCGGTAATGCCCTATCAACTCACCCGAGTTGAGCGGGACGTACGTCCGCGTGCGGTCATCATCGGGGGGTGGTTGATTCATATTTCAGTATTGCTCTCCGTCGTTCTGGCGCCGGTACGGCCTCGATCAGAGCCCACTTAATAATAGGGTCGACGTGTATGGTATGCAATAGAGAACATTGGCCATGAAAAACGTACGGAGCGGGGCCGGAGTCCAAAAGAAAAGGCCCACCCAAAGAGGGAGGGCCCAATAGATCGTCGAATTCAGCCGGAAAGATTAATTGCCGGAGCCTTTTGCGGTTTTCGAATCCTTCAAGTCCTTGACGTGCGCTTCGGCGATAGCGACGTCATTCTTGGCTTTGGGATTGTTTTTGGCCAGTCGGATGAATTCCTGCCAGTTGGCAATATTCTGGTCAATGGCGTCCTTGTTTTGAGATTCGACGGCTATGGCATAGTTGTACGCCGCGAGGTACCCTTTCGGCTCAGCCTTCAAAGCGGCTTTAAAGGCTTTCGCTGCCTCAGCGAAATTCTCCTGATTGAGATAGATGATCCCGAGGCCGTAATCGGCGCGATAATTGTCCTTTATCGAGTTGGACTTCTCGTACGCTGCGATGGCGTCGGTCGGCTTGCTTTCTTTCTCGTATGATTTGCCGAGCATGTAGTACGTCAGGGTGTCGCCACCACCGGCCTTGTGACAGGCTTCCAGCTCGGTGATTGCTTCGGGATAACTGGCTTTATCGAAGTAGACCTTGGCCAGTTCCTTGTGTAACCCGGCATCACTGGGGTTGAGAGAAACGGCTGTTTTGTAGGCGGCCTCGGCTTCGACGTACTTGTGCGTCTTATACTGCACGCGACCGAGATTGGCGAACGCCTCGACATTCTTCGGGTCTTTTTCAGTTGCGGTCTGGAACGTCTTGGCGGCATCGTCCAGCTGATTTTTCTGGAAGTACAACGCGCCCAGATTCATGTATGCTTCGGTGTAACTCGCATCGGCGGTAATGGCGCCTTTGTATGCGACAATCGCTTCATCGATCTTGCCGGCCTTTTCCGCCGTCACGCCCTGGTTGAAGAACTCTTTCGCCTTGTCGTTGGCTGCGAACGCCGGTGACGGCGCAAGTGCGGCCACGAGACAGGCGAGCGCCAGAAGGCAGGGCAAGATGATTTTCGGACTCAGTTTCACGATCCAGTCTCCTTCATTCTCTTGTTTCAATATTTCTAAATAGTACACTTTCGCGTCCAATATGATCCCGGAAACCTACAGGGCCTTCCGGAACCGTTCGAGGCCGGCCTTGACCTCCGGATACTTGAGCGCCAAAATCCGCGCTGCCAGTACTGCGGCGTTCTTGCTTCCGGGAGCGCCGATAGCCATAGTGGCCACCGGGATTCCCGGCGGCATCTGTACCGTTGATAGCAAGCTGTCGAGTCCTCCCAGCGCGGCCGGGAGCGGCACGCCGATTACGGGGAGGTCCGAATGCGCAGCTACCACACCGGGAAGCGCCGCCGCCAGACCGGCCATCGCCACGATAACCTCGTAACCTTTTTCCGCCGCTTTTGTTGCCAACTCCGCCGTTTTACGGGGGTGGCGATGGGCGGAGGAAACTTCGACATCTCCTTGAATTCCCAATGTCTCCAGTTGTTCCCGGCACTTATCGGCGAATTCAAGGTCGGATTTTGACCCTACCAGAATGAGCACTTTAGGTAGCACTGTTTTGCTCCTGAGCTACCGGTTGAAGCGCCTTGGCGCCGATATCGCGGCGGTACTGGGCGCCATCGAACCGAACTTTCTTGACTGTACTGTAGGCTCGATCGAGCGCTGCTTTCAGATTGTCATCTATGCCGGTCACGCCGAGCACGCGGCCCCCGGCGGTAAACCAGTTGTTGTTGTCGCGTCGGGTGCCGGAGTGAAATATCACGCAGTTGTTGTCACGCGGCCCCGGAAGGCCCTGCATCGGCACGCCGCTGTTGTACTGGCCGGGATACCCTTTCGAGGCGAGCACCACGCAGGCCGCCGCTCCCTTGCGCCATTCAAGTTTAGGAAATGAGCCCAGCTTTTTGTCGACCACGGCCGTGAGGAGCTCCGCGAAGTCTGTTTTCAGGAGCGGAAGGACGGCCTGAGTTTCCGGGTCGCCGAATCGACAGTTAAACTCAAGCACTTTGGGGCCATTGGCTGTAAGCATCAAGCCGGCGTATATCAGACCGCAATAGGTGATTTCTTCGTTGCGAAGCCCGTTCATGGTCTGATTCAAGATGTGCTCCTGAATCTGTTCCATGATGCCAGGAGTCACGAAATCGGTGGGGCAATAGGCGCCCATGCCGCCCGTATTCGGACCCTTGTCTCCTTCGAAAGCTCGCTTGTGGTCCTGGCTGGGAAGGAGCGGCACCATTGTCTTTCCATCGGTCAGCGCCATAAGGGAGACTTCCTGGCCCATCAGGCAGGACTCGACGATCAGGCGGTCACCGGCTTTTCCGAAGACGCGTTTCATCATGATGTCTTCGATCACCTTTACGGCTTCTTCAAGGGTATTCACCACGGCCACGCCCTTGCCTGCGGCAAGGCCATCGGCCTTGATCACAACCGGGAACTCGACCGATTTGCAGAAGCCGATCGCCTCGGCAGGAGTCTGGAAAGTGCGGAAGGGAGCGGTGGGGACGTGGTATTTCTGCATGAACTCTTTGGCGAAGACTTTACTGCTCTCGAGCTGGGCGGATTTCTTATCCGGACCGAAAATCTTGAGTTTTCGTTTGTGGAAATCGTCCACGATGCCGTGCGCCAGAGGCGCTTCCGGGCCAACCACCGTCAGTTCGATCTTGTTTCGCTGAACGAATTCAATCAGCTGGCGGCTGCTCTCTGGTTTGATGTTGACGCATTTGGCCAAAAGGGAGATGCCGCCGTTGCCGGGGGCACAGAAAATTCGTTCAACCTTCTTGGACTGCTTGAGCTTCCAGACAAGCGCGTGTTCGCGCCCGCCGGAGCCGATCACTAATACGTTCATGGATCCTTCCGGTGGTTCCGGTAAAACCTCAAGTATATTACCGCCGACCTGAATTTCAACCTGTTTTTTTGCCGGCTCGATACCAACCGATACTCAGAAAGTGCTTGGTCAATGAGGCAAATTCGTTATACTGTATCAAGATACGTACTCACAATCGGTCCTGTCTCCCGGAACGGGTCGGGATTTGCAAGCATCGCAGGAAGGAGTTGTCGCAGCTATGACTCGACTGGGTAATGTTGTCCTATTAATTCTCTGCTCACTCTTTATTATCAGCAACGCAACCGCCACCGAAGCAATCTCTCAGATCAAAATTCACCAGATGACTAAGGCTCAGTTTCTCAACATGAGAACCCTGGGTCTGGACATCACCGAAGTCAAAGACGGCGAGTTCACCGTCATGGCCAAGCCCGAAGATCTTCAGACCCTCAACCAGCTTCAGATTTCCTACGACGTCATCCACCCCGACGTGGCCGCGTTTTACGAGTCGCGAAATGTTGCGGCGGCGCCATTCGGCGGGTTTCGCACGCTCGCTCAAATCGAGGCGTATCTGGACAGTCTGACGATGCTGTATCCGGGTCTGTGCAGTCCGAAATTCTCGATCGGTCCGACCTATGAGGGGCGCCAGATGTGGGTGGTCCGCATCTCCAACAATCCGACGGTGGAGCAGGGGAAACCGAGCGTTTTCTACAATTCGCTCATCCATGCGCGGGAGCCCGAAGGGGCCGCCATGCTCTTGAATTTCATGCAGTACCTGCTCTCGAATTACGGCGTGGATACGGCTATCACCAACCTGATCGACAACCGCGAACTCTATTTTCTTCCGGTTGTGAATCCCGACGGCTACTACTACAATCAGACGACCAATCCGAACGGCGGCGGCATGTGGCGCAAAAACCGTCGACCGCTCGGCGGCACGACCTACGGTATCGATCTGAACCGCAATTTTGGATTCAAGTGGGGGATCGACGAATATGGTTCGTCAGGAATACTGAACTCGGAAGTGTACCGAGGCAGTTCGGCTTTCTCCGAGCCTGAGACGCAGAACATGCGGAATTTCATTGCCACGCATAATTTCAGCATCGTACACAATATCCATACCTATGCAAATTTAGTGCTCTGGCCGTACGGGTACGACCGGGTATGGTCCAACAAAGATGACTTCTATCAGAACCTGGGCGACTCGATGACTCAGGTGAACCACTACACTCCGCAAGTCAGCTGGCTGTTGTATCCGACCAACGGCGACGCCGATGATTGGGCGTGGGGTGATACGCTCACGAAGCCGAGAACGATTACGCTCACGACAGAAATCGGCAACAACACGGATGGTTTCTGGCCGTCGGTCAGTCGAATTCCGGTACTGTCGGCCGAGAATCTTCAGGCTGAGCTGTTTCTGGCGCGTGTGGCGGCCAACCCGTATATTATCGGTCCGCCGACGGAGCCGTCGCCCACAGTCGCGGACTCGAACGCCCCCGCGTACACAGTTCACTGGCATGACACGGATACGATCAACGTGCCAACCTCTTATCGCTTGTATGAATTGACCGGCAAGCAGATTGTCACCGACAACGCCGAAGCCGACTACGGCTATTGGGACAAGTCGTTGATGGCCATCTCGACGGCGCAGAAGCATCTCGGCAATGCCTCGTGGTTCATGCAGGCCGGCGATGCGCAGAACTCGTG
>DATKJY010000340.1:0-3825 GCA_035543175.1 Candidatus Acidiferrum sp. | reverse complement strand
CGGCACGCCGGCCTACATGGCGCCCGAGCAGTTCACACCGCACGCCGACACTGATTATGGGAAAGTCGATATCTACGCGGTCGGTACGACTCTGTACAAGATGCTGACTGGTGAACTTCCGTTCACCGCCGCCAACGAATTTGCCCTTCGCGATGCCAAGCTGTTCACCGACCCGCCCAAACCTCGCAGCCTGAATCCGGAAATCAGCAAGCAGGTGGAAGCGATTGTCCTCAAAGCGATCTCGAAAGAGCATGAAGACAGGTACGCCACGGCATTCGAGATGAAGCAGGCAATCGATGCGGCAGCAGGACAGGCGCCCAAATCCGGCGGAGCACATAAGACCACGGTACAGAAACAGGAACGAACCTCGGCGCAACCACCGACGCCGCGACCGGGCGGAAAATCTAAGGCTCCGCTCGTGATTGGTGTTGCAGTCGTCGTCGTCCTTATCGCTATCGGCGGATACATCATGTTCAAACCGTCGACCGCCAAGATCCAGCCGGTCCTTGCTCCCATCGGCGACCAGCCGATTACGGCCGGCACGAGCTTAATGTTTGGCGTGACCGCGACTGATGCGGACAATACTACTCCGATTTTGAGCGCGAAGGACCTTCCGCCAGGGGCGAGCTTCACGGCTTCGACCGGCGTGTTCGAGTGGACACCGAGAGCCGAGCAGGTGGGCAGCCATTCTGTCGTCTTTTATGCCACACATGCCAAGGACAATTCGCTCAAAGATTCGCAGGTTGTGAACATCACCGTCGCGGCGCCTGCAACGCCCCAGAAGCCGACAGCGACAGTGGCGGCCAATCCCATCGACACCGCAAAGCCTGCAAAGGTCATAGCGCAGAAGCAATCCGGGACGACAACGCCTGAGACAAAGACTCCGGTTCAACCGCCTGAGAAACCGCCCACACCGCCGCTTCAGAAATTCGGCAATGTAATTGTTGTATCGCGTCCGACAAATGGGGCGGATATTTATATCGACGGCAAGATGCAGGCGGACAAGACGCCATACACGTTTAGGAATCTTTCGGCCGGAAAACACACGTTCAAGGCGACGCTGGTGCTCGATGGCTCGGCGCTCGAACAGACGCAGACCGTTGAAGTTGTCGCCGACAGTACGTCCCGGCTGAATTTCGATTTCGACAAATAGACGCGCGCCGTCCTCACGGCGAGGAGTATAATTATAAAGCGAGTATTCAATCTATCATTATCTGAAGGAGTACGTATGAGGATCAATGCCAAATCAGGGATGTGGCTGTCCCTCGTAATCGTCGCCATCATAGTCGGGCTCTGGGCTCTCCCGGCTGTCGCACAAAAACCGGCCGCCGAAAAAACTCCGGCCAAGGCGCCCGTCACCATCGCCGATCAACTGGCTCAGGCGCTGCAGTATTACAGCGACGGGGATTTTGACAAGGGGATAGCTGTCGGCAACAAGCTTCTGGCCCGCACCGACCTTACCAAGCAGGACAGCATTGCGATTTTCGAGGCCATGAGCATTCTCACCTACGCCAAAGGGCAGGATTATCTCGACAAATCGGTCGGATATCTCGAGACGATGGCCAAGATCGGCCCGTGCGTATTGAATCTTCCGCGTTACCTCTGGCCACAGGCGCTTCGCGACCGGTGGTATAAGATCACTCAGGCCGCTAACGCTCTCACCTGCTCCGACCAGAGCGCTTCAGATATCAAGACGATCGCCATCATGCAATTTGACAACTATTCGGTCGGCAAGTATCAGACGGAGCTTGGCATGATCGCCAAGGGGCTGGCCGATATGTTTGCGATCGATTTCGGCAAGATCAGCGACCTGAAAGTTGTCGAGCGCGACAAGATCAATTTCGTGCTCAAGGAGATCGAGCTGCAGCAGTCGGGGAAAGTCGACGAAGCTACCGCCGTCAAGGTCGGCAAGATTCTCGGCGCCCAGTATATGGTGTTCGGAAGTATCACCCAGCTCGACGACAAAGACACGCGTATGGTCGTGCGGGTGGTGAAAGTGGAAACGTCCGAAATTATCGCGTCAGTCGACAAAGAAGGAAAGCCGGAGTATTTCAACATGGAGAAAGGGCTGGTCGAGGAACTGGCCAAGAATCTCGATGTGAAACTCAGCGACAAGGCGAAGAAGATGCTTCAGGAGGGCGGAACTTCCTCCGGCGACGCGACTTCGTTCTACTCTGTGGGTCTGGACTACATGGATAAGTACGATTACAAGAATGCGTACGAGAATTTTAAGAAAGCGTACGAGGCCGACCCGAATTTTGTCGAAGCTAAGAGGAAAATGGATATCTATCGGCCGCTGGCCGGTTGATGCCGCGCGAATGAACTGATAGAAGGGAGCATGCATGTTACGCAAGACAATTGCCCTGACCGTTCTCGCGCTGGTATTGCTGTTGCAGGCGGTCATGGCGCAGGAAGCGAAAGTGCCCGGGACGGATCAGACCGACCGGACGATCGATGCCTGCTATAAGAAAATTTCTGAGAATCCCAAAAGCGCCGACCCTTGGCGCGAATTGGGAATCGCGTTCTATAACAAGGGGGACCTGACGAAAGCCGAAGATGCTTTCAAGCAGGCCAACACGATTCAGCCGCAGGCGCAGACCAACCTCTGCCTCGGCCTGGTGTTCGAGCGTCTCGGTCAGACTGACAAGGCAATCGACGCTTACACGGCTGCGCTTAACCTGAATCCCAAGGGGAAGATCAAAAACGACGTTCGGTCGCGTCTCGACCGACTGATGGCGGACAAATTCAAGAACGAAGCCACTCAGGTGGTCGCGAACGAAGCGAGCATCAAGGCCTCGGAAATTCCCGATAATACAATAGCCGTTGTCAATTTCGACGGCTCGCGTCTGTCGCCGGATATGTCGCAGATCGGGATGGGTTTTGCCGAATTCACGGCCAACGATCTGAGCAAAGTTCACTCGCTGCGAGTGGTCGACCGCCTCAAGCTGGATATCCTGATGCAGGAGCTGAAGCTCGGGCAGAGCGGCGCGGTGGATCCCAAGACGGCGCCGCGCGTCGGGCGTCTGGTCGGGGGCAAGCAGGTGATCACCGGCTCGCTCATCTCGAGCGGCCAGAACCAAATTCGTCTCGATGGCGCGATCGTCAATACGACCGACAGCAGCGCCAACTTGACGAAACCCGCCGAAGGGGACGTGCAGTCGTTTTTCAAGATTGAAAAAGCGTTCGTGTTCAATGTCCTCGATAAGCTGGGCATTACACCCACCGCCGAAGAGCGTGAGGCAATAAACAAGGTGCCGACTGAGTCGTATCTTGCCTTCCTCGCCTATTGCAAAGGACTTGATTACGAGCAACGCGGGATGTTCAACGACGCTGCGGGCGCCTTCAACACGGCTGCCGGGCATGATAAAAACTTCGCCGAGCCGAAAGTGCAGCTTGGCACCGTTGCCGCCCTTAGCGGTCCGCCGCCGAGCAGCCCGGAATCATTTCACAAATTCCAGGGGAAAGTGATCTCGGGCGGGCCCGGCGTCACAACCGGTACCGGCCTCGATGCCAGTCTTTCGTCACTGGCCAGAAATCTGGGGCCACTCCCCATTCCGAACATCGAGAAGCCGCCGCTCATGCCGCCGATCATCGCGCCGATGGGGACGGTCATCATACGCGGGAGGTTCGATGTACAGTAAGAAACTTACTCTCGCTGCGATGCTGTGTGTCGCACTAGTGGGACTCGGTTCGTCGGCGTCCGGCCAGTTGATTTTTGGACAGCAGAACACGGCCCAGACGCAATTTATGTACACGCACTGGAAATTGGATATTGCCGGCCAGAGTACGACGGTCGGCCAGTCGCTGGTACCGATAAGCGGCCTT
>DATKJY010000339.1:0-3575 GCA_035543175.1 Candidatus Acidiferrum sp. | reverse complement strand
GGATCCTGATGGAGTTCCACCAGGTCTATCAGGTCTCTTTCGAGTCGCTTACCGCTCATAAGCTTCGCACGCTCCTGACCATGCTCGGGGTGATTTTCGGCGTAGCGGCGGTAATCGGCATGTTGTCTATTGGAGAGGGCGCCAAGCAGGAGGCGCTTCAGCAAATTTCCATTCTCGGCATCAATAATATCATTGTTAACGCCAAAATCCCCAAAGAGGAGACGGGCGCCGAGGGCGGCCTCTCCCGTTCACCGGGGCTGTCACTTGCCGACGGCGATAATATTGCCGGGTTTTCCAAACTGGTCGCCAATGTCGTGCCGCAACGTATCGAAGGGGTATCGACAATTTCCAGCGGCAGCAGCGACTCGCCCGTACGAGTGGTCGCTACTATTCCATCGTTTGTGAAATCTTCTTCTATTGACGTCGAGACCGGACGTTTTATCACCAAGATCGACAACGATGCGTTCGCCCAGATCTGTGTCCTTGGGGCTAAAGCCAAGCGCAATCTATTCGCGTTTCAAAACCCAATCGGAAAATCCGTGCGAATCGGCGATCTGGACTTCACGGTCGTCGGAATCATGGCTGACAAATACATCGGGAGAGGCAAGGTCGAGGGGCTGGAGCTCAAAAACCTCAATGAAGATGTATACATCCCCCTGAACACCGCCATGAAGAAATTTGAGCGCGTGCAACCGGGAGCTAGCATCGCTACGACGGCCTATTACAGCGATGCCGGTCCGTTGGGCGGACCTCAGGCGTACAATACGGCCGATATCGATCAGTTGACCATCACGGTAACCGATCTCAAATACGTGCCCAGCGTGACCAAGTTGGTCGAGCGCATTCTGGACCGGCGTCATGGCGGCGTCGAAGACTATGAAATCGTCGTCCCGGAATCCCTCTTGCGACAATCGCAGAAAACCCAACGCATTTTCAATATCGTGATGGGTACGATCGCTGGATTGTCTCTCTTAGTGGGCGGCATCGGCATTATGAACATCATGCTGGCGACTGTGCTGGAGCGCACCCGCGAAATCGGCGTTCGCCGCGCGGTGGGCGCCCGACAAGGTGACATCATGTTCCAGTTTCTCATCGAAGCGGTCGTGATCTGTCTGATCGGCTGCGCCATCGGGCTTGCCGTTGGACTGGTGATAGCACGGGCGGTGTCGTTTTATGCGGGCTGGTCGACCATTGTGTCGTTTTTTTCAATCGCGCTGGCGGTTGGCGTATCAACGTCAGTCGGCCTGGTATTTGGCCTTTACCCTGCCCGCAAAGCCGCCCGTCAGGATGTTATTGAAGCATTACGCTATGAATAGATTTCACGGGAGCGGGGAAGAGTCGGAGAGTGATATGAGAAATAGTGTTCGTGCAGTTACCTTACATACAGCCCTTTCTGCAGTCGTGTGCCTCATTGTTCTCACGTCTGTGAGCGGTGTGGCTGTCTCACGAGACATTACGCTCGACCAGGCTTTGGATATCGCGCTTAACCGTACTGCCCGGGGGGGGATTATCAACGGCAATCTCGACGTGGCGGAGCAGACGTACCACGCACGCCAGATCAATTTTTACGTGCCCGAAGTTTCTTTAAACGGATCATTACCTTCATACCAATCCAACCAGTCCTATGACTTCTTTTATGGAAATACCGGAAAGTCACTCATTAAGACAAATGATCTCGGCCTTTCATCATTTATCCAGCTCAAACAGAGTCTCATCACCGGCGGCGATTTCACGGTCCAGGCCAACCTGACGGCAGATAAATCGAAGTATCCGAATACGCAAACGTTGGGAGAGTTTGTGAACGAGCGCAACCGAAAGGGCTATTTCAATTTCAACTACGTGCAACCTCTGCTGAAACCATCAGACGCCAAGAATGATCTCAATAACAAACGGGACGATTTCGAGCTCGCCCGGTTCACGAAATTGGAAGATCAAGGGAATCTGAAAAAGGACGTGATTACCGCCTACGTGGGCGTGTTGCAGACCGATCTCCGCCGCGAACTCGCTGAGGCTTCATACGAGTCCGCCAAATTGAACGCCGAAAATGATTCCGCTATGCTCAAAGATGGAATTATCTCGGATGATAAATGGCTGGAGACCTCATCGAAGCGCCTCGACGCCGAATTGCAGCGATTTGACATGGATAATCAGGTGACGGAAATGCACCGCCAGCTCGCTACCGTGCTGGACCTGGACGCTTCCGAGGAATTCAATTTGTCCGAGCCGGCCGTCGCGAACGTAGTCGATGATGCGCTCCGCGCTAATGTGAAGCAAAACTGGGATAAGACGCTGGCCGTGAAACGAGCGGAATATCAATATCGCAAGGCGAAGCGCGCGGCCGAATATGCCGCGGGGTCTCATGGGCTTTCGGGGAATCTTTCGGCGAATTACTCGTTTGGCCGCGGTACCGTGAAGGTCGAAGGAGCGCCGGACGATAACATAAACACGAACAGCTGGAATATCGGACTTAATTTCACATATCCCATTTGGGACGGCGGCGCATCAAGCGCCTCAGTCAAGGCTTCGGAACTTCAGGCGGAATCAGCGCGGCTCGAGTACGAGAAAGCTCAGAAATCGGCCCGCGCCGAACTTGAGGCATTGACCAACAAGCTCGACGTAAGTTACCGGAAGCTCGACATCATCCGGCAGCAGATTACGATAGCCGAAAACAAGGTGGAAATCGCCAAAGGCCGTCTGGCCAACGGCGAGATTTCAGAGTTGACCTTCCTGGATGCGCGCATATTTTACCTGCAGACCAAGGACAAGTTCTTCGATGAACTGAAGAATTTCCTGCTGAATAAAATTGATCTCGAAGTCAAGTTAAACGGCTGATGGGCTTAAAAATCCTCGTTCGCACGCCGAATCACTTGGGTGATTGCGTCATGGCCTTGCCCATGATAAATGAGGTTCGCGAGGCCTACCCCGGGTCCAATGTCACCCTCCTGGTGCCGGAGCAATTCGCCGATCTGTACGAATCCCACCCGGCCATCGACGGGATCATCAAATTGCCGGCCGCACACGTGCACGGTATGATTGCAGTCGTCAAGATCAAGGAACTAGTGGCGCCGCATCAATTTCATTTGTGCTATATTCTCCCGCCCTCGTTTGGCGCCGCCGCGGCGTTCAAGTTGGCGGGCATTAAGGAACGCGTAGGGTACATTGCCGATGGTCGCCGTCTCCTTCTGACTCGACCGTTCGCTCTCCCGGCGCCCTTGAATTGTCAGCACCGTTCTTTGACATATTTTGATCTGTTGCGACGGGCCACCGGCTTGGACCTCTCGTATGAGGAACCCAAGCTGTTTCTCAACGAAGCCGACGATGCCAAAGCTGCCCAGGTACTGGCCGGTTTTGGCGTCGGCGAGTCCGATCGGTATGCGACCCTGGCGTTTCGCGCGGTTGCGGAATCACGGCGGTGGGGCGCGACCAAGTATATTGATCTCGCTAAAGCGCTGATTCGACGCTACAATTTCAAAATTGTGCTCATGGGATCGAGCGAGGACCATCGCGTTGGCGAAGAAATCGTAGCTGCGGTCGGTAGCGACCGCGCGAGCAACCTGGCCGGCAAGACATCCCTG
>DATKJY010000338.1:0-7027 GCA_035543175.1 Candidatus Acidiferrum sp. | reverse complement strand
ACGCCAAAGAGCACGACACCGACCGCGACACCTAGTCCGTCGGCGCAGCCTAAGGTGGAAACAAAGCCTCAGGCAACGACGACACCTTCGGTGACTCCGAAAACTACTTCGACACCGACTGCTACACCGGCTAAAACTGAGGTCAAGCCGATTGCGACTGCTCAGCCGACCGAGACGAAGCCTCAGGCGACAGCTACGCCGTCGGTGACTCCGAAGCCGACGACAACGACGACGCCGGCACCGGTGCAGGCTAAGGTTGAAACCAAGTCGACTCCGACTGCTTCCGCGTTGCAACCCGCGCCGAGCAAGCCGGTCGCTACGACATTACCAACCCAACAGCCGACAGTTACGCCCAGGGCGGAAACCGCTGCGAAGCCGGAAGTAAAGACAACTCCGGTTGCGACGCAGCCTCAGCCTGTAAAGCAGGCGCCGGCGACGGTTACGCCTCCGAGTAAGCCAACCGCCAACGCCGCGCCGCCAGAAGCGGCTGCGACGAAGACTGCTCCGGCCCAGCCGGTGGCTCCAGTCACTCCGCCGTCCACTCAGGCGAAGCCGGTCGACAAAGCTCCTGCGCCCACGGCGCAGACAGCGGTTCCGGCCGGAACTACGTCGAGTTCGAGCATTGCGACCAAGGTCGAACCGGTGACACCTCCGGCTGTGAAGCCCGCGACAACTCCGACTGCTAGCGCCGGTGCTCCCGTGACTACGACTCCGGCCCAGGCAAAACCTGAGGCGGAGAAACCGTCGACGCCGGTCGCGGCAACTCAGGCAAAGCCGGAGACTCCGGTGGCGTCTCATTCGGAAGCGTCCGCTTCGACCGTAGCGCCGATTCCTATGGCTCCGAAAGCACAGCCGAGTATTCCGTCTCCGATAGCTGAAACTTCGGACGAGGATACCTCGCAGGAAGCCGACCAGGCGACGGTGAGCGAAGAGGCGGCGCCTTCAGTCGACAGCACCGATATCAAATCGACCGCGCGATTCCGTCGCAACCCGGCGGCGCAGGCCAAGATTAAGGGCACGATGGTAGCGGAATTTCCTAAGCGGTTGCTGGTGAAGTATGAAGGGGACCTGTACCGGGATCCGTTTGCGCCGCTCATCGACAACACCCGGACCAATAACAATCCGTTTGCGGCCCGCATTCCGAATATCGAAGGGTTGAAGCTGGTCGGTATTATCGAATCGTCCACCGGCGATAACCGGGCGCTTTTGGAAGACAAGAACAATTACAGCTATATGCTCAAGTCCGGAGACAAGGTCCAGAAGGGCTACGTGCTTCGGGTCGAAGACGACAAGATTTACTTCCAAATATTCGAGTACGGCTGGAGCCGTACAGTGGCCCTCACGATGTATGAAAATGAAGGACGATGAAAGGTCGGTGCTGATATGGCATTCAGAACGATGAGCAAATTGACAATCGGATGCGTGCTGGCGATAGTCCTGTTGGCGTTTACGCTGACCATCGCCGCGGACGATCCGAAAACAACCAAGGACCCGTCGCAGCCGATTAAGTCGTTGCAGTTCCAGTCGGCCGACATCCGGTCGGTCCTGACGTTCCTGGCCGACTACGGTGGTGTCAACGTGGTGGTGGCGCCGAACGTGACGGGAACGGTGACGATCAAGTTGAACGATGTCATGTGGCGCGACGCCCTGGACATTCTGGGACGCACCTACAACCTGGCCATCGTCCCCGAAAAGGATTACATCCGGGTGTTGCCGCAGGACGATTACACCAAGGAAGTCACCGAGCGCGAGAAAGCCAATCAGGAACAGCGTTCCTTGGTAGCGCTGGACACGAAGATCATCAAGATCTCCAATTCGGCTTCGGACGATGTCGTGACGGCGGTGAAATCACTGTTGTCCGAGCGCGGCAAAGCGACAAGCGACACTCGCTCCAACTCGATCATTTTACAGGAAGTGCCTTCGAACATGCAGAAGGTGCTCGATTACATTGCCGAATTGGACAAGCCGGCCCGTCAGATTAAGATTTCGGCTCAGTTGGTAGAGGTCTCCTCAACCGCCCTGGAAGAGATGGGCGTCAAGTGGACGGCCAGCGGCAGTTACAAGACGGATGGCGGCAACCAGTACGACCAGACCGGTTCGGTAGCGCTGGATCGGAATAGCGATGTAGCCGGAAGCTATCATATTACGGCTCTCGAAAAAGGCTGGACGGTGGACGCACTGGTGCAGGCGATGGTTAACAACGGCAAGGGCAAGATCATCGCCCATCCGGAGATCACGACTATCGACAACAAGGAAGCCAAGATTCAGATGGGTCAGAAGGTGCCGATCAAGCAGTTCGACCAGGCCGGTAACGTGACCACCCGGTTTGAGGAAGTAGGTACGATTCTGACCGTCACGCCGCATATTACGGCCGAGAATCAGATTCTCATGTATCTGAAACCGGAGCGCTCGACCTACCAGTTCGACGCCAACGGCGTGATCATCAATACCAACAACGCCGAGACGCACGTCATCGTGGCCAACAGCCAGACGGCGGTTATCGGCGGGTTAACCACGCAGGATGAGACCGAAGATGTCATCGGTGTACCGATTCTGAAGGATATTCCGATTCTGGGAATGCTTTTCAAGTACACCAACAAGAAGACGGAAAATCACGATCTCGTGATATTCGTGACGCCGTCGATCGTGGACAAGGATCTGGCACAGAAAAACTAAGGACAGGTGACAGATGGCGCCGAAAGGCCTTCGCCGGGACCGGCGGAGGCCTTTTTGCATCTAAATCGCCCGGTTAAACAGCCGATAATAGGAGAAGGATAAGCAGATATCGACTGCCACGAGAAAAACATAGCGGATTCAATACATACAGGAGAGATCATGAACAGCAGAGTATCGCTCAAGAGTATGTTGTCGTTGACGCTGGTCATAGCGCTGGCTGTGCTCGCGATCGGCGGTTGCAGCTCGAAGAGCAAACAGACCGACGTTCCGGCGAACACGACGATTTCCCTGACGGCTCCGTCGACGTTGAACACCGGCTCCACGACGGTAGTGGTTGCGAAGGTGCTGTCGGGCGGGACCGGCCTGGCGGATCAGGTCATCACGTTCACCGTGACGCCGACGACCGCCGGCCATTTCACGCCGGAAACCGACACGACCGATGCCAACGGCGAAGCCGCTTCGATCTTCACGGCGACGACTTCGGGTTCGGTTACCATTTCGGCTCGCTCGGCGGTGGGCGGCCTGGTGGCCAATTCAGGAATGTCGATTCAGCAGAATCAGCAGCAGAACGGCTCGGGCAATATAGCGATTGCGGCGACGCCCAGCCTGCTTCTGGCAAACGGCGCCGATACCGCTTCGGTCACCATTACCGTGCGTGACGCGCTCGGTCAGCCGGCGCCTGATTCGACAGTGGTGCGTCTGGCGGCGGGCGAGCGATTTGTGGACAAAGACGGGAACGGCTACTGGACCAACGGTGTCGATTCCTTGATGTACGACGCCAACGGCAACGGTCACTGGGACGCGCTCGGGTTCATTCCGTCGACGACCATCACCTCGGGCGGCAACGGCACTGCGACCGTGAAATACGTTTCCGGTAACGATGCCTATACGGTCTACATCAAGGCGACCGTGAACGACAACAATATCACCGGCTACGCCGAGACACCGCTGCAGCTGTCACCCAACGCGACGATTGCATCGATTTACCTTGAATCGGACTCGATGAACCTGTCAGTCAAAGGGACCGGCGGAATAGAGACGGCGCTCATCCACGCCACCGGGTACGATCTCAACGGGAATCCGGTGCCTGAAGGCCTGCCGATCAATTTCATTATTACTGACGGCCCGGGCGGCGGCGAGCATCTCGCCAATGTCGGCCTCGGCCCGTACTCTGCGGTCACGAACAGCCAGGGTATAGCGGTGGTGTCGGTCAGCTCCGGCACGAAATCCGGTACGCTGCGCATTCGCGCCTATTCCGACACGGTACTTTCTGAAGCTACCCAGGTCATGATTTCGTCCGGACCGCCCGCTCATATCGTGGTGGGCGTAGAGCATTGCAACCTGGCGGATTGGTATGTTGTCGGCGGGACCAACAAGATTACCGCTGTGGTGTCCGACGTGTATCTCAATCCGGTCAACGACTCGACGGTCGTGTACTTCACGACTGACGAAGGCACGATGAAATCCCACGAAGAGAGAACCCAGGATCACGATGGTATCGCGTATAGTACCTGGTTCTCCGGCAATAACGTCGACTCGGCCGATGGCCGCGTGAAAGTGATTGTGGAGACCAGCGGCAACACGGTTAACGATACCAGCTTCTTCTGGAACACGGCGTATTGCAGCCATCTCGCGGTAACCGGCGCTCCGGCGGCGCTGCCGGCTGACGGAGTTACCAAGGCTACGGTCATAGTGACCGGCACCGATCTCAACGGTAATCCGGTGTCGGGAGGGACGGTAGTCGACGCCGATGCTACCTATCTAAAGGTGGCGGGCGGGTCGCTTGAGGACGGCTGCTACGGCTCTTCAGTACGTCTACAGATTACGTCGGCGACGCTCGATATGGATCATTCTCGTACCGGCGTCAACGATGACGGCATTGGCGCGGTCGATATGGTCCAGTACTGGGTAGGCGCGACTGCGTTCGTGCAGTTCCCGGTGCAGTTGCAGACCGGATTTGCGTACTCCGGCAAGTCGACCATTAATTGCCCGACGACCGTCGACTCCAACCAGGTGGCCGACATCACGGTCACGATTAAGGATCGTTGGGGCAACCCGTTGGCCGATCACAGTCTGGTGTTGACCGCTTCCGGCGGTACGATACTCGGGTCGACCGGCAAGACGGACGCGTACGGTGAAGCGTCCGGGTTTGCCTGGAAATCGCCGGCGACCAAGGGAACAGTCATTCTGACCATTACCGATACCGACCCGCGCGGCGGAATCGTGTTGACTCAGAACGTCTCGGTGTCGCCGTTGTAAGAATCTATAGAAGCAATTTTCCGCATAGCGGCGGGCAGAGCGGTCTGCCCGCCGTTCTTTTTTCCTGTTGGGATTACATCTCCTTTCGTATACATTTTGCCTATGCAAAAGGGACCGCGTTTCGACGCCACCACCACGGCGAATCTGGCGACGGCCTTTTTCGAGGTGGCGGAGCAGCACGCCCACCGACCGGCTCTGATAGGGGCCGGCGGACAGGGGCCGCTCTATACTTACGGAGAGGTAGGAAGCCTCGTGAGGCGGCTGGCAAGGGGCCTGCAGGCCCCCAGATTCGCGGGTGTCAGAGAGATTGGGATTCTCTCGGAGAACCGCCCGGAGTGGCCGATTGCGTATCTATCGATTCTCGCAGCCGGAAAAACGGTGGTGCCGATTGACAGCAATCTCAAGCCGGCAGAAATTGTCTATGTGCTCAATCATTCGGGATTGACGACGCTTTTTGCTTCGGGGAAATACGAGAGAATGCTGGGGGAGCTGGGACTGGACCTTCAGGTGTATCTCATGGAAGAGAAGTCACCGCACGGCTGGCAACGATTGATGGATTGGCAGCCGGAAGTTGAGGAAGAGCCGGCCGCCAATTCAACCGCGGTACTGATCTATACATCAGGCACGACCGGCAATCCGAGGGGAGTGATCCTGACCCACGAGAATCTGATGGCGAATCTTGAAGGAATCCGCCCGGCACTCCCGTTCGACGAATCGGATATATTCCTATCGATTCTGCCGCTGCATCACACCTATGAAGCTACCTGCGGTTTTCTGGCGCCGCTGCTCTCGGGATCGACGGTCGTGTACGCACGGTCACTGAAATCAAAAGAGATTCTTGCGGATCTAGGGGCCAATCGGGTGACGGTGATGACCGGGGTTCCCCTGCTCTACGAGAAGATTTATCATACGCTTCTTCGCAATATCCAGACGGCGCCATGGTACCGACGTGCCCTTTTTCACTCGCTCTTTTTCCTCGCTTCGGTGGGCTGGAGTCTGGGACTTAGATGGGGTAGAACGTTGTTCAGTGGGCTACGGAAGCGAGCGGGACTGCAAAGCATACGACTCCTGGTATCGGGCGGTGCAGCGCTTCCACCGGAAATCGCGCGGTTTTTCAATTTAGTGGGAGTCGATTTTTTGCAAGGATATGGGATGACGGAATGCTCGCCAGTAGTGTCCAGTAATCGACCGGACAATATCAAATTCGGTTCGGTCGGGCCGCCGCTGGGCAATATTGACGTCCGCATTGACCATCCCGATGAAAACGGGATTGGTGAGATCATCATCAGGGGGCCCAGTACGACTCCCGGATATCGCGCCAACCCGGAGAAGACGGCGGAGCTGCTTCGTGACGGATGGCTGCATACTGGAGATCTGGGGCGCCTGAAGGATGGTCATCTATGGATTACCGGACGGATCAAGAACGTAATCGTGTCAGCGGCGGGCAAAAATATCTATCCGGAAGAACTGGAAGAAAAGTTGTCGCAGTCTCCGTACATTCTCGAAGTAGTCGTTTTCGGGCGTCGCAAGGATGCCAAGCAGGGAGAGGAAGTGAGGGCGATACTCGTGCCGGACTTGGAGCAGTTCCATGTCGACTACGGGTTGTCGTTAGAATCACCGGACATGACACTGCTTCAATTGGTTCTGGAGCAGGAAGTGGGAAAGGTCAATCAGCAAATGGCGGATTTCAAGCGGATCAGCGGCTTTGATATTCAGATTCAGGAGCTTGAGAAGACATCGACCAAGAAAGTGAAACGCTTCGTGTACAACGAAGATCGGGCAACATCATGACCGTGAAGGCAATCGAGCGGATCGGAAATCATATTCGCATTATCGATCAGACTAAACTCCCAGGTGAAATAGTATATCGCGATCTGGATGATTATCACGAGATCATCACGGCAATCCGTCGGCTGGAAGTTCGCGGCGCCCCGGCCATAGGGATTGCGGCGGCATACGGACTCGCGGTGGCGGCGATGCAGACAGGGGCAGAGGATTTTGGGAGCATTCGTCGGCTGGGCGAGGAGATCAAGGCGGCGCGGCCGACGGCGGTCAACCTGTTTTGGGCTATCGATCGGGTGGTGAAGCGGGT
>DATKJY010000337.1:0-3167 GCA_035543175.1 Candidatus Acidiferrum sp. | reverse complement strand
CCATGAACTTATGTCCGACGCCCTCGATCAGGCGGTCGCAGAGAACGCCTCGATCGATCAGATTAAGCAGATAATCACTCATTATAAGAGCATGTTCAAACTCGAGATGACCGGCTATCCGCTCGCTTCAGGCTTCTTTGGCGATCGACCGGAGCCCGGGAGAAAGAGAAGGAAGTAACCCATGAACCTGAGTTGCATTTTCAAGCGAGCGCTGATCGCGGTGTCGATCGCGATGCTCTTCGGCATAGCAGCCCATGCACAGAACAAGTTGACCGACCCTTATGAAATCTTCAACCGCCATTTCCAGGCGATCGGCGGACTTGATAAGGACAGGACCGAGGTGAGCCGCCATTTTATCGCCGACATCACCGCCTTCGGTCTCACCGGGACCTTGGAGTACTGGGGCAAGAATCCGATTTTCGAACGCCAGGCACTCGACTTGAAGGTTTTCAAGCAGACCTCCGGCGATAATGGTCAGACCGGTTGGGTCGCCGACGCCAACGGAAAAGTGCAGTTGATAAAAGACGATGCTGCGCTTAAGCGACGCCAGGTTCGCCAACTGATGGCCGAGTACGATTTCCTGAATCCCAAATCGACCAATTTCAAATTGACGCTTGAAGGAATCCAGAGAGTCGGCGATGTGGAATGTTATGTGGTCAAGACGTCGAACAGTATCAACGATGACTACCTGCTTTCCTATTTCAGTGTCGCTGATTTCCAGACTGTTCAGGAATTGAATCACACGTCCCAGGGGGAACAGCAGACGGTCTACTCCGACTACCGTGATGTCGACGGGGTGAAACGGGCGTTTCATCAGGAGATAACGGACTTGCCCGAGAAAAACAAGACCTCGCTCCAGATAACCAAGTACGAGCCGAATGTCGATATCGACCCCTCGCTGTTCGAGCCGTCGGGCAAAAGTCCGAGCGATTTCCGCTTCACGCAGGGAAGTTCGTCCGAGAATGTCCCGTTCCAGTATCTGATGGATCACATTTTCATTCCGGTGAACGTCAACGGGAAAGAACGGCTATGGGTGTTTGATACCGGCGCCGAAATGAGTGTGATCGATTCGGCCTTCGCGGCCCAGCTCGGTATCAAGGCAGAAGGCAACATTGTCGGCCGAGGCGCCGGCGGGACGGTGGGGCTCTCGTTTGCGAAGATGCCGCCGTACAGCCTCCAGGGAATCCAGTTCGACGGCCAGACCGTGGCGGTGATAGACGTTCAGAAGATATTCAATCCGCTTGAACTGGACGTCGTCGGCATCCTCGGCTACGATTTCATTTCGCGGTTCGTCGTAAAGGTCGATTACGCCAACTGCCTGATGTCATTTTACGATCCGGCCACGTTCAAATACACCGGTTCCGGCAAGGTTGTCGAAGCCCCGCTCAATGGCAGAGTGTTCGCAGTCCCGGCTTCGGTCGATGGAAAATACTCCGGCAAATGGCGGCTCGATATCGGGGCCACAGGCTGCGATTTCCATTACCCGTTTGCGGCTAAGAACGGTCTTCTGGCCTGCAAAGGGGTCGAGAATCTGGCGTTCGGCGCTTCGGGCGGATTTATCACCCGCATCGTCCAGTTTCACTCGATGCAGTTCTGCGGCTACGCCATACCAAAACCGTTGATTGGCATTCCGCAGGATTCCGCGGCCGGCGCGTTTGCCGATGTCGAAATGATCGGCAATATCGGCAACGACGTCCTCAGGCGATTTATAATTTATCTCGACTTTGGTCGTCAGCAGTTGATTCTCGAACCGGGGAAAGATTTCAACCGTGTCTTCCCGACCGGCAAGTCCGGCCTGCAGCTTCAGATGAACGACCAGAAGCAGATGGAAGTCTTGTACGTCTCGCCGAACACACCTTCGGCCAAGGCCGGATTTGTGAAGGGAGATATTGTCGAGTCCATTAATGACATCCCGGTCGATCAAATCAGGGGAGTGCTGGCCGTTCGTGAACTCATGAAAGCCGACGCCGGCACGAAATACAAATTCACGATTCTCCGCGATGGAAAGAGGCAGGTGCTGAATTTGAAATTGGAGAATCTATTCTGATCGACCATGATGCAGTCAGGCAACTTGCCTGACTGCACCACACTTACGTCACTGAAACGTCACCCTGATATTCACCACTTCCGGCCGATTCCCCGTCCGCATCGGCGGACCCCACGTCCCGGCCCCGGTCGAAACATACACCTGCGTGTTCCCCACCTTCTTATACCCCTTGCTGACTTCGTACACTCGCTCGGTGATGTAGTTCAGTGGCCACAATTGACCGTTGTGCGTATGCCCCGATATTTGAATATCCGCGCCGTTCGAATCCGCCTGCTCCAGATCAAACGGCTGATGATCGAGGAGAATTATCGGCAGCCGCTTGTCCACCTGCGCCATCAACTCTCCGAGCGGCTTGCGTCCATGCGTGCCGCGGTATCGCGCGGACCGATCCTCCCGCCCCACCAGATAAACACTGCCGTTGAGTTTGACTACGCTGTCGCGAAGCATCGTAATGCCATGCGCGGTGAGGTACTCGCACGCCTTTTCGACGCCGGCAAAATACTCATGATTGCCGGTAATACCGTATACCCCCAGCGGCGCCTTGATCTCCCTGAGCATCTCCCCCTGATTTTCGCGGATGAGCTGCCCGATATCTTCGTCGACAATGTCTCCTGCCAGTATCACGACATCCGGATGGACACTCTGGATCAACCTGATAATGTTGGCCAGACGCTCGCGGCCGATAATCGCGCCGAGATGAATATCCGATGCCACCGCGATATTGAGAGTCTTGGGACCTTCGACGACTTTCGGCACAGTTAGCTCGACTGTGTGAAGTCTGGGGTTCATGGCGTTGATGCGGGCCGCCACCAAAATCACGAATACAATGCCTACCGAAATCAACGCCGCGATCTGCTTAGCTTTCGGGTAGTCATTGGTGATGAAAGCAGGGTACCAGTGAACGATAGCGTTTGACAGCCTGATTAGATCGAGAAAGAAGATAATGAGGAAGAAATAAAGCATCGCCCCCAGCCAGCACGAGCCGACCCAGACCAGCGCATTGATGACACCGTCGGGCCAGTACCGTTCGAGTACCCGCCCGCCGATGAAGGAGAGTGATACAAACAGGAAGACAATCAGGTAAATCGGCCGGTAGATCGTGTGAACCGGGACCGCTTGC
>DATKJY010000336.1:0-6417 GCA_035543175.1 Candidatus Acidiferrum sp. | reverse complement strand
ATGAGCTTGGCCACGCCTATCACACGTATGCGATGGGGGACATACCGTATTTCTCGAAAATCTATCCTATGACGCTGGCGGAGACAGCTTCGATTATCAGCGAGATGATTGTAACCGACGCCGCGCTGGCGGCCGCCGATGACGACCAGATGAAGCTTATGCTGGTCGACCAGGTGCTGCAACAGGCGTACATCTTCTTCACCGATATCCATTGCCGGTATCTGTTTGACCGGTCGTTTTACGAGGAACGCCGGAAGGGCATAGTCGGCAAGGATCGGCTTAACGAGTTGATGATTGAAGCGCAGAAGAAAGCGTTTGCGGGATTGCTCGATGAGTCCGGTTATCACCCTCTCTTCTGGTGCTCGAAACTCCATTTCTTCATCACCGATACACCGTTTTATAACTACCCGTACACGTTCGGATACCTGTTTGCAGGCGGCGTGTATGCGCGGGCGCGGGAGGAAGGGAAATCGTTCGCGGACAAGTACCGCGCGCTGCTTGAAGATACCGGGCGAATGACCACCGAAGAGGCGGCGAAGAAACATCTCGGGGTTGACCTGACCAAAGAGGAATTCTGGATCAGCGCGGTCAAAAGGTCATTGTCGAAGCTTGATACATACATCAAATTGGCTCAGGCGAAGCAGGATTAGATATGTGCCCGCGGAAAACTGACGACAACCAAGCGAAGCTTTTCAAGGACCGTCTCGGCATCGCCAAAGTCGAAGCAATGGCCGGGAAGATCGCCGAAGTGTATCCGTCGTTTGATGCACCAGGATTTGTATCGGCCGCCAGGCGGGATGGTTTCGAGAAGCTCGAGCTCAAGGCACGAATTGCCGCATTGGCGACGCGGCTGAAGGAGTTCCTTCCGGCCGAGTATCGAAAGGCTGTCGATATTCTGGTCGATACGGCGCCGCATGTTGGAGGATTTGAGAACTGGATACTGACGTCTTATGTCGAGCAGTTTGGTCTCGATCATTTCGAGGATTCGGTGTATGCGCTTCGCACCCTTACGCCGTTCAGTTCGTGCGAGTTTGCGATACGGCCGTACATGAATCGCTACGCGGATAAAATGTTGCCCATTCTGCATGAGTGGGCGACCGATCCCAACGAACATGTACGCCGTCTGGCAGCCGAAGGAAGCCGTCCGCGCGGCGTCTGGACGGCGCATATTGAAGCATTCCGCAAGGACCCTCAGCCGGTGATTGCGCTGCTTGAGCAACTCAAGGCGGATCCTTCGTTGTATGTCCGCAAGGCGGTCGCAAACAACCTGAACGATATCTCGAAAGACCATCCGGATGTCGTCATCAATACGGTGATTGCCTGGAAGAGAGATGGTCACGGGCACACGGATTGGATAGTCAAGAGGGCCTGCCGGTCATTGGTCAAGACCGGCCACCCGGCCATATTTGAGATACTGGGGTTTACGTCGTCGCCGAAAGTTACGGTGGCCGGTTTCTCGGTTTCTCCGAAGTCCTTCAAGATCGGGAAAGACTGCACGATCACCTGCACGTTGAAATCTAACGCGGCCAAGTCGCAGAAGTTAGTCGTCGATTATAGGGTGTACTATATCAAAGCGAACGGTCGCCCGACACCCAAACTGTTCAAGTGGGTGGAGAAAACGCTCAAGGCCAGAGAGAGCATTGCGCTTTCCACCCGACATTCCTTCATGGACCGCAGCACGCGGACACATCGGACGGGCGCTCACGAAATCGAGTTGATAATCAATGGTCGCCCGAATGGTCGGGTATCGGTGAAGCTCACGAAATAGCGTTCCGTACCTGCCGACCGGAATTTGCGGGTCAAGGGAAACCTTGCCCCTGAATCCCCGTACAGATATATGCGGTATTCGAAATTACGTAACCTGATAGGTTGGGAGTAATCCAACTATGATTAAAAAGGTTCTCCTTATAGGCATCCCTGTTGTCGTTGTGGCCGGTATCATTTTCATGTTTGCGCGGAACGGCTCCGCCAGCAAACAGGATGTTCTGAAAACGGTCCCGGTCAAGAAAGGGACAATCATTGACAAGGCCCTGGCGGTTGGCCGGATCGAACCCAAGCGGGAAATCGCCGTCAAATCAAAAATCAGCGGAATCGTAAAGAAGCGGTATGTGGAGATCGGCGACGTCGTCAAGGTCGGCGATCCATTGATTGACGTGGCGCCGGACCCTACGCCGATAGAATACGCCGAGGCGAAGCGTCAGGTAGAGCTGGACCAGGTCGCCTATGACAACGTCAAGCGCGAATTCGACCGCACCCAATCGCTCCGCGACAAGCAGCTTATTTCATTCCAGGAGTTCGACGCCAAACGCGCCGAAAACGACGAGGCTGAACTTCGGCTGAAGCTCTCCAAGGAAAAACTGGCCCTGATTGAATCAGGTCGCACCGAGGTTGCCGACCGTCGCGTTGACAATATTATCAAATCACCCATAAACGGGATGGTGTTGTCCAAGCAGGTCGAGGAAGGGGATCCGGTTGTGCCGCTGACGTCGTATCAGGCCGGTACCGATCTGATGACGCTCGCGTACATGGATGACCTGGTGTTCAAAGGGAATGTCGATGAAATCGATGTCGGTAAACTTAAAGAAGGAATGCCGGTGACGATCGATATCGGCGCGATGCCTAATGAGAAGATAGCCGGCACTCTGTACAAGATTTCTCCGAAAGCTCACAAGGAAGAAGGTTCGACTTTGTTCGAGGTCGAGATTCGGATAGCGGACACCGGCAAGAAACTTCTTCGCGCCGGCTACAGCGCCAATGCCAATATTATCATCAATCAGAAAGACAGCGTACTGGTGGCTCCGGAGCGTTTGTTGAAGATGTCCGATACGCTCACTACTTGTGAGGTAAAAGACACGCTTGGCGTCATCACGACCCGCACGATCAAGACCGGGCTCTCCGATGGCATTAATATCGAAATAGACTCCGGACTGACCGAGGGTGAGCTTCTGGTTGAGCGTCCGCCTAAAGAGATAACCGCTTCAAGCCCGTTTGATTGAGCCTGAGGTCGAACGGTCATGCTGCCGCTCTTATCGATACGACAGTTCTTCAACGACATGCGTCGCCAGAAACTTCGCACGGCGCTCACCATGTTTGGCATTTTCTGGGGGACGTGCTCGATTGTGCTGCTGTTTGCGTTCGGGCGGGGTCTGGGTGATTCAACCATTAAGGCACAGAAGGGGATGGGCGAAAATATCGGCATCTTCTGGCCGGGCGTGACCAGCAAAGACTACAAGGGGCTGCCGCGCGGGCGGTCGATCAATTTCACCGAGGAAGATGTCCAACTGATTAAGTCAAAAGCTGTCAGCCTGTCGCGCATTTCGCCGGAATACTCCAAATGGAACGTGATGCTGAAGGCCGGTAAGAACAATACGCTTCGCAATATCGTGGGCATCTGGCCTGAGTACGGCGAGATGCGCAATATCATCGCCGATTATGGCTCCCGTTTCATCAACGACGTCGACATGAGCGAAAAACGGCGCGTCATATTCATAGGGGACAAACTCAAGAAAGACTTGTTTGGCGAAGCCGAGGCGGTCGGTCAGGATATTCTCGTCAACGGCGCGCCCTTCCGCGTGGTCGGCGTAATGAAACCCAAGAAACAGGACAGCTCCTATAATGGCCGCGATTCCGGCAAAGCATTTATTCCTTCGACCACTTTCGCCAGCATGTACTCGCGCCGCTATCTGAACGATTTCGTGGCCCAGTGTCTTCCGACCACGACGATGGAGTTCACACGTCAGGAGGTCCTGAAGATTATTGGAGGCAAATACCAGTTTGATCCCTCGGACCGCGAGGCGCTCCAGTGTTGGGACACGACCAAGGGGATCGCCTTTCTCAAGACCTTCTTCCTGGCATTTCAGTTGTTCCTGGTAGGAATCGGCGTCGCAACACTCATAACGGGCGGCATTGGTGTGTCCAACATCATGAACGTGGTGCTCGAAGAGCGGACCAAGGAGATCGGCATCAAGATGGCGCTGGGGGCCAACAAGGCTACGATCATGGCGCAGTTCATATTCGAAACGTTGCTGATAACCTCGGTAGGCGGGCTGGTCGGATTTCTGTTCGCCTCGATAATAGTCGGGATTTTCCCGATGCTGAAACTCGAAGATTATGTCGGCGTGCCGACTATCGATCTTTCGGTGACTTCGGTGGCCATATTGTTACTTGGCGTGGTGGGATTCATCGCGGGGATATTCCCGGCCCGACGCGCGGCTAACCTTCAACCGGTGCAGGCTCTAAAGCTTTTCTGAGGACCGATGCGAACCTCCATTGTCTACAACGTCTTCATGCGGGATTTTCGCAAGCAGAAGAAGCGGATAACGCTCACGCTTATCGCTCTGGCCTGGGGCACGATTTCGATCATGCTGCTGTTGGGGTTCGGCGAAGGTTTACACCGTCAGCTGACCGTCAACCAGAAGGGAATCGGTGATTGTATCGCCGTCCTCTGGGGTGGTCAGACAACTATTCCGTACAAGGGAATGGGCAAAGGGCGCCCGATTCGGCTGCATCCCGAGGACGTCGAGTTCCTTCGCACTCGCGTTTCTGATCTCGCGGAGGTGGGCGGCGAGTATTCCCGCTGGGGCCTCAAGCTCAAGTATCAGAACACCTATCTCAACGAGCACGTAACCGGCATCATGCCCAACTACGAATTGATGCGCAATTTTATCCCGCAGATGGGTGGCCGGATGATCAACGCGGATGATATGGAGTTCAAGCGACGGGTGATCTTTATCGGCAGTTCCCTCAAGAACCGCCTCTTCAAAGAGGAAGAAGCGATCGGCAAGCAAGTGATAATTAACAGCATCCCGTTTACGGTTGTCGGCGTGATGATTCCCAAAATGCAGATGAGTAGCTACGAGGGGATGGACGAAGATCAATGCGCTATGCCGGCGACGACGTTCCAGGCGATTTTCGGCGATCCGTACCTCGATGATATCATCTATATGCCGAAGATTGCGAAGGAGATGAAGTCGGTGGAAACTCAGGTCCGCACGGCGCTGGCATCGAAATACAAATTTGACCCCAAAGATGATCGCGCGGTGCAGGTCTGGGATGTTGCGGAGAGCCTTCGAGAGATGAGCAAGGTGCTGATCGGCCTGAAGATATTCCTCGGTATTATCGGCGGCCTGACGCTTTTGATCGCCGGAGTCGGCGTGGCGAATATCATGTATGTCTCGATTAAGGAACGGACACGCGAAATCGGCATCAAGATGGCGGTCGGCGCCCGCAAAGTGCACATTCTGCTTCAGTTCTTGATGGAAGCACTGATTATCACATTTTCCGGCGGCGTTCTCGGTATGGTGGTCAGCTATTTCATGATTGAAGGCTTTAAGGGGATTCCCATCAAGTCCGACGTCCTGGATTTCATGGGGCGCCCCACTCTCTCGATGGGGATCGGCATCACGGTGATAGTCATTCTCGGTCTCATGGGGCTGGCGTCGGGACTGTTCCCGGCCATGAAGGCGGCTTCGGTCAATCCGGTAGACTCTTTGCGCTATGAATAGATTGGGTGTGAGAATATGGCAACGATAATGAATATGCGGCAGGTCGAAAAGACCTACGTCACGGGCAAAGTGACATTCCAGGCGCTCCGGGGAATTGATCTGGAAATTGAGCGGGGCGAGTTTATTTCGGTGGTGGGGCCCTCCGGTTCCGGCAAATCGACCCTTATGCATATCATGGGATGTCTGGATGTGCCGACCGGCGGCGAATATGCGCTCGACGGCACGCCCGTGAATTCGCTCAACTCCAATCAGCTCGCAGATATCCGCAACAAGCGGGTCGGGTTTGTCTTCCAGGCGTTTAACCTTCTCCCCTACGCGACTGCCGCTGAGAACATCGAATTGCCATTACTCTTTGCCCGAGCGGGCAAACGGCAGCGTCGCGAACGAATTACCGAACTCCTCATGCGGGTCGGACTTGCGGACAAGGCCAACAACAAGCCGACCGAGATGTCCGGCGGCGAAATGCAGCGTGTGGCGATTGCGCGCGCTCTGGCTAATGAACCGGACATCATTCTCGCCGATGAGCCGACCGGCAACCTGGACAGCCATTCCGGCGGCGAGATCGTGAAGCTCTTTTTTGAACTCTGGCGCGCCGGTAAAACGATCATAATCATCACGCACGACATGAATATCGCCCGCCAGACCCCCCGGGTCGTGAAGCTCAAAGACGGCCTGATCGACCTGAACGGGAACGGGAGTTCTCCCAAGTAGTCCAGGCTCCACCCCGGCCTTCGCACGCAAGAGCCTGACATCTTCCACTCGTGTGTCAGGTTCTTTCTGCCCTGCGACATCGCCGGAACCTGACCTGCAAAGACTAATCTCACATTCGCGTCAGGCAAAAGACACGTCGTGTCCTCTTCTCCCGTCTTCGGGAGAAGGTGGTCCGCCACAGGAGGACCGGATGAGGGAAAAA
>DATKJY010000335.1:0-5309 GCA_035543175.1 Candidatus Acidiferrum sp. | reverse complement strand
TGCTTTCTTTCCGCGGACTGTACGAAGTTTTTGCCAAACCAACGAAGTTTTTTGCCGAGCTGGCCGCTCGACCCAAGATCCTTGTCCCGCTAATCGTACTTGCAGTGATATTACTGGTCATGCTTTTCGCGACTCGAGATCTGATTTATCAGTCGCAGGTGACTTCGCCTCAGTTTCAGGCGCAACTCCAGGGCAGAGCAATAACACCCGAGATGGAAGCCCAATTCAAGTCACGCATCGTCGAGTTCGGCGCCGTCACCATCCTGCTGTGCTCTCTTATCGCTGCCCTTTTTGCCCTGTTCTGGGGTAACTTCGTGTTTGCCGGTAAAGCCGGATTCAAGCAACTTTGGTCAGTGATGTTGTACGGAGAGATAGTCTGGGGCGTCGGAGTCCTGATCGGTGTCCCCATTCACCTGGCGCGTCAAAATCTGGTGGCGCCGTTTTCTCTCGGCATATTGGCGGCCAGCAAGGGGCTCGACAGTGTCCTCTACGTCATTCTCGCGAGATTCGATATCTTCATCATCTGGGAAATTATCGTCATCGGTATTGGCCTGTCCGCCGTGTACGGTTTGACGCGAGGTCGCGGCCTGAGGTTGTCCTTGCTCTCCATGGGCATGTGTTCGGTTCTCTTGATCCTGTTCACTATAATTGGGAAATTGATCTTTTGAAGGAGTCATACATGAAACTGGCTGTTAGAGCGATCGGGCTCTTACTCTTGTTTGCCGCACTGGCTGGGGCCTCTGCCGCTCCATTGTCACTGGACGACTGCATCAAACTCGCGCTCCAGAATCGCGCCGCCATTATTGCCGCTCGCGGTCAGGAGAGCCTGGCTGCCGCCAACGAGCGCGCTGCACTTGGCGCATTCTTGCCTTCGGTGAGCGCCAGCTATGACTATACCAAGTTCGATATCCGACACCGCAAGCTGGAAGGTCCCGATAGTCTCGGCAACCAGATCCAAATCACTCAGCCCAACCTCAAGTATACCGACAAAGCTACTAACGTCGGCGGATCATGGGGTATAACTATTCCCGATGTCTGGTTCAGCTACGTCGCTTCCCGGGCCGATCATGAGAGTTCGCGACTTGATGTCATCGCATCCGAGCAGGACATGATTTTGGCGGTGAAGACATCTTATTATTCCTATCTGGCCGCCGTTCAGAATGTCACTGTGCAGGAAGACGCCGTGAAGCGCTCCGAAGAGCAGTTGAAGCTCATTCAATCCAAATATGATCTCGGTTCGGCGGCCCTCTCGGACGTTCTCAAGCAGAAAGTGCAGTATGGTAACGACCGGCTCAGTCTTCTGTCGGCGCAAAACGCGGTGACCAACGCCGAAGCTACGCTTGCCTATACGATCGGCCTCGACCCTCGCCAGGAACAGCAATTTGACACTACCTATACTGCTCGCGAGTACGACGGCACGCTCGACGATGCTATTGGTTTCGGCTTGGCCCATCGACCGTCGCTTCTGTCGCTCGAAAAAAGCCTCTCCGCCACTAAGAGCCGATTGAATCTGGCCTACAGTGGCTACGCGCCGAAAGTTACGCCCTTCGCTTCCTACGGCTATTCCAAGTCCACCACTGTAAGCCCGGCAACCTTCTCCACCCGCACTCAATCGTCGAATACTCTGAGCTACGGCTTCGGTCTGTCTTTGAACATATTCGACGGTTTCTTGCGCGAGCAGAAGGTAACTTCCGCCAAAATTCAGCGTAACAATACTATGGCTCAATTGGTAGATGCTCGCAATCTGGTGGCCAGTCAGATTAAAACGGCCTATTTGGACATTCAGCAGCTCAAAGAGCAGAAAAACGTCTCCAATGAGAACGTCGCTGCCACGACCGAAGACTTGAAAATTACGCAGGAGAAATATAACCTCGGCGCCGCAACCATTCTGGATCTGCTGACGTCCCAGGTATCGCTTAAACAGGCTCAGGTGTCTCTCATCCAGGCTGACTTCGATCTCAATTTGGCTATATCTCAGCTTGAGAACGCCATGGGCAAGATGTAGGTGTAATGAAGGTCGGTAGTGATGTCGAAGAAAAAGAAATTGCTTTTGATTGGGGGCGGAATTGCGGTTGTCGTGATTCTTCTGGTTTTGAATTTCACGATGAGCAGTTCGAAAGCCACTGAGGTCCACGCTGAAAAAGTTGCCTCGCGAGGTCTCACGGAAACGGTTTCGGCCTCTGGACGCATTCAGCCGCAGACGAAAGTCAACATTACTTCGCAGGTCACCGGCAAAATCTTGTCGCTGCCGGCTAAGGAAGGGGACACGGTCAGGGTCGGGCAGGAACTCGTCGTGCTGGACACCGTCCAGCTGCGCTCGGACCTCGACGAGGCCCACTTCAACGTGTCCGAAATCAGCGCCCGCCTCGAGGGCGCCAAAACAGCGCTCGATCAGTCTAAAGAAGAGTATGATCGCCAGAAACGTCTCTTCGATAACAAGCTGACCTCTGAGACCGCTTTTAATGATGCCCGCTACGCATACCAGTCCGCCAAGGCCTCGTTCTCGGCGACGGAAGCCCAGTCCAAGCAGGCGGATGCGCGGTACGAGAAGATGCTCGACAACCTGAGCAAAGCCCGAATTACCGCCCCAATGGCCGGCATCATCACCTTTGTTGATTGTGAGGTCGGTGAAATCGCCCCGGCCCAGAATGCGTTCACGCAGGGCAAGACCTTAATGACAATTTCTAATCTGAGTGTTTTCGAAGTCGAAGTTGAAGTCGATGAGACCGAAATCGGCAAGATATCGCTCGGTCAGCCCGCCAAGATAATGGTTGATGCCTTCCCGGACACTTCGTTTACCGGCAAGGTGGTCGAGATCGGCAACACCGCCATTTTGACAGGGACCGGTACGCAAGACCAATCCACCAATTTTAAGGTGAAGGTCATCTTCAACGACACCGAGGCCAAGATTCGCCCCGGCATGTCCGCCACTGTCGATATTACGACCAACAAGAAAGATAAAGTTCTTACCGTTCCGTATGCGGCCGTAGTCGTCCGGTCCTTCGACACGGATTCACTTGAAAACGCGAAGAAGGCGGGAGCAACTGAATCCACCGCCAGCGCCGGCCAGGTTCAGGCGGCCGAAAGCACCCCTGACACCGCCGGGATGAAACTGAAAGACAAAGAGCGCAAGGAGCTTAAGGGCGTGTTCGTCGTGCGCGACGGCAAGGTGCATTTCGTAGCCACCGGCACCGGCATCGCCGACCAGAAGAACATAGAGATCACCTCCGGTCTGGCCGAAGGCGACTCAGTGGTCACGGGGCCGTATCGCGTCCTTCGCACCATCAAAGAAGGCGAAGCGGTCAAAATCATTCAGGAGTTCAACGATAAAGAGAAGAAATCCTAAGTATGCCACTCATAGAAACGAACAACCTCTGGAAATCATATACCATGGGCGCCGAGACGGTGCACGCCCTTCGGGGTGTGAGCATCGGTATCGAAACCGGCGAATATGTCGCCATCATGGGACCATCCGGTTCGGGTAAATCGACCCTTATGAACCTGATCGGCTGCCTCGATACCCCCAGCCAGGGCGAGTATACGCTGAATGGGAAGCGGGTCAGCCAGATGAACGACGACGAACTGGCTACTATCCGCAACCGTGAAATAGGTTTCGTGTTTCAGACCTTTAATCTCCTTCCGCGCGCCTCGGCACTTCACAACGTAGAGCTGCCTCTGATTTACAACGGCACGCCTTCCAAGGAGCGAGTGGATAAAGCGAAGGCTGCATTGGAAAAGGTCCACCTTGAAGATCGCATGTACCACAAACCGAGCGAGCTGTCCGGCGGCCAGCGCCAGCGTGTCGCTATTGCTCGCGCCCTGGTCAACAACCCGTCGTTGATACTCGCAGATGAGCCTACCGGCAATCTGGACAGTAAAACCTCGGACGAAATCATGCGCCTGCTCGATGAGCTCTACGGTACCGGAAACACCATTATTACGGTTACTCACGATTCGAATATCGCCGCTCATGCCCACCGGGTGTTGCACATTCTCGACGGTCAGATCGCCAGCGACCGGACCAACGGCAAGAAATCGGCCTGAGAAACGGGTGCGACCATGATCGTCGGCTCCATTCTGTACCTCGCCTACGACGCCCTTCGAGTGAACAAACTCCGTTCTGGGCTCACCCTCCTTGGTGTGGTGATCGGTGTGACCTCGGTCATGACCATTATCTCGGCGCTTGAAGGTATGCAGGGAGCCATTGCCGCTGACCTCCAGCGCATGGGACCTGCGACCTTTGTGGTGACGCGAATGGGTATTGTCACGTCCGACGAGATGTTCTTCGAAAAGGTCAAACGCAAACCGATCACGAAAAATATGGTGGACCTTCTTGAGAAAGGTTGCACTCTTTGCGACAAGATTTCGCCCCGTGCCTTCACTCAGGCGCGTGTCAAGTACGGCACCCAGGCCCTCCGCGATGTTACGGTCATGGGCGCCACGGCCAACTATATCGATATCGTCGACCTCGACGTAGCGCAGGGAAGATTCCATTCTTTTGAAGATGATACCTACCGCCGCCCCGTCGTGTTCATCGGTGACCAGATTCGTGAATCGCTGTTCGAAGGGGTCGATCCTCTCGGCAAGCAACTGATTATCAACGGTCGCAAGTACGACGTCATCGGCGTTGCCAAGAAGATGGGGTCCAGTTTCGGCGAAAATCAGGACAATTTCGTTGCCATCCCGTTGTCGGCCTATTCGGCCCAGTTTGGCGAGCCTCGCCGAGGACTCAATATTCTGGTGAAGGCGTTGACAACCGATCAATTGAACGAGGCCATGGACCAGTCGCGCGTCATCCTTCGTTCGGCGCGCCATGTCCCGTTCGACAAGGAAGATGACTTCGACATGCTCACGGCCGACAAGATTCTGGACATTCTCAACTCGCTCACGCGCATTCTGCGCATGGGCCTGGTCGGCATCTCGTCCATATCACTGGTGGTGGGCGGCATCGTCGTAATGAACATTATGATGGTCTCGGTGACCGAACGCACGCGCGAAATCGGCATCCGAAAATCGATGGGGGCCAAACAGAAGCATATTCTCCTCCAGTTTATGTTCGAATCGCTGTTGGTGACTCTTAGCGGCGGCCTCCTCGGTATAGTTTTTGGATTCCTGATTGCGCGTTCTCTCGTTGGCTTGCTGGACATGTCCATCTCGCCGTCCGTCCTGGCTATCGTCGCGGGTCTCTCCATCTCCACCGGTGTTGGATTGTTCTTCGGCATCTATCCAGCGATGAAAGCTGCCCGGCTCGACCCGGTCAAGGCCCTCAGCTATGAGTAGTACCTTATGCTGTTGACGGTCACCGAAAT
>DATKJY010000334.1:0-3455 GCA_035543175.1 Candidatus Acidiferrum sp. | reverse complement strand
TAATAGATGACATACGGAATCGGTATCATGAATACCAAAAACCAAAATTCAAACCAGGTCTTCTTGGACAGCTCGGGACCAAACAGGTACCAGATCAATCCGAAGAGCGTGACCACCATCGAGACGCGTCCGACAAAGAATTCGGCCGCTCCGTTTCCCAAAATGAACAGGATCAGACCGAGGATGACGAGCGCCAGGCCTCGGTTGTCGGTTCGACGGGGAAGCGCCAGAATGTCGGCTCGCTTATGCCAGAGCAGATATGCCGAGACAACCGGGACCAAAAAACCATGCGAGTAATTGGCATCGGTGGCCCAGTCGACTACCAGTCCGTAGAGAACCGGCAAATACATGAGGACGAGAAGACCGAACGGAATGGCGGTGGCCGTCAGCGAAAATCCCTGCTTTTTGATGGCTTCTGTTTCCATGATACGCGATAACTATAAGCAATTTCCCTTTGCGTTGGCAACCAATATTCCAACGTCGACACTCCAGCAGACTGGCTGGGCACGTCGACGGGCGACTGCAAATTCGCTTTTTTGACGGCGACTAAACACCTATACTTGGGCATGCCGCGATCACGACACCAAAAAGGCAGCCACCACCATTTTGTCATTTTCACCAACCGCAAAGCGGCCGGTTTCCAGGCGCGATATATCAGGAAGCTGACCGATGCCATCAAAAAACGCGGCGCTTACTACACCGTGTTCGAACCCGACAGCGCCATGAATCTCTACAAGCAGGCTCGCCAGGTAAGGTCAATCGTGCAGCAGAGAGCATCATCCGACCCCTCGGTGGCCAGACGAGGCGAGATCACGTCGCTGGTAGCTATCGGCGGCGACGGGACCTTCAATCTGGTGGCGCGGGCTGGTCTGGAAATTGATCTCCCGGTCGGCGTGATTCCATGTGGAAGGATCAACAATATCGCCCGGGCGCTATTGGGCGAGCCGGACCTGGATGTGGCAGTGAAGAAGGTCGTCCAGGGAGATTACCGGAAATTCGATGTCGGCACAGCTGCCGACCAGGCCTTTTTCGGATCGGTGGGGCTTGGATTCGTCCCGCACCTTGCGGCCGAACTGGCTGACCGCAAGATCCCAAGGTGGGGGATTGGATGGTCGCAGGCCGGAGCCAAAGCTGCGGCTGGTGTGGCAGTCAACAAGACGGTTATCAAAATTGACGCATTCAGATTCGAAGTTACGCCGGTCATGATATCCATTCATTTGCTCCCCTGGGCGGCCGGGCTTCCGTTCTCGCCGACCTCATTGACGAACGATGGCATGGCGGAGGTCATTTTCGACATGGGGACCAAGCTGGGAGATTTTTCGTCGTTTACGCGTATGATATACCGTAAGAAATATCTCTATGGAACAGATATCCGGCTGTTTCGCGGCAAGGTAATCACGATTCAGCCCACTAAAGGACAGACGCTATATCTCGATGGCGAGCTGATTCCGCTTCCAGCCAACATCCTGTCGGTTACGGTCGGTGACCGTCAGGTGAAAATGTTCTGCTGACATGGCTATCCGAGTATTAATCGTCCTGATGGCAATTCTGGCCATCTCCTCCGCGTTCGCGCAGACGACCCCACCTAAAGACACGACCAAACCGGCGCCCGAGAAAGTCGATACGCTTCTGTTTATTCCCAAACCGGACAGTTCGCTAGTTGTCCCAATAGATGATTCCGTGAATCTGGAGCGGCATCTGTATCAGAACCCGACCGTGGCTCTTTTCAAATCAATGCTGGTGCCGGGACTTGGCCAGATCGGCAACCACCGGTATATTAAAGCAGGTGTTATAATCGGTCTGGAATCCTGGCTGATCGGCTCGGCGATACACTACGGACACAAAGCGCACGGGTTCTGGAATCAGTACAGTGCCGCATCGGGTGACACTGCACGAAACTACTTCTATTCGCTGTACAGCAGCAATCGTGATGACCGGAACAAATACACCTGGTTTGCAGCCATCGCGACGTTTGTCTCGATGTTTGACGCCTACGTGGACGCCCACCTGTCCGGAGCCCCAACCCAGGATCGCAATCGGAAATTTGCTGTCGAGATTGTGCCCGTGGGTAATAACGGCGCTGGCGCGGCGCTGAGCCTGAGATTCTAATCTTCCAGGATGAAATCGCGGACGTCGAGCCCATACCGGGCGGGGTCGATGAGACGTACGATCTGCCGGCCGGCGTTTTCTTCAAGCGAAAGATTTATCCACAGAGGAGCCTCCAATAGCCCATCGCGGTTGCCGACCACTTTGACAAACGGCCGCGCGCGGTCCTTGTCGTTGTTGGTCAATATCAGCGCGATCTCATCGGTCGTGAGAAGTACCAGCGAACCGGCGGGATAGATGCCAACCACGTCAGTGAACAACTCCAGAAGGAACCGGTCGAACTTGACCGCCATCTGATACCGCATCTTTTTGAGCACTTCGTCGGGCGGGATGCTCTTTTTGATGTAGACGCGACCGGAAGAGAGGGCGTCGAACGTATCGACAATCGAAATAATCCGTGAGAAGAGATTCGGGGTCCGCCTCTGATAGCGAATCATCGGATACCCGGTGAAATCGCTGTTGATGTGGTGTTCCATGGCGCCGCGCGCCGCTCGGGCAGTGTGAATATCCAGCTTCAGATTTCGAAGAATCGTTTTGGCTCCCAGCAAAGGGTGGCGCTGCATCTGAATCCAGTCGTTTTCATCGTACGCGTCCGGCTTCCGGATTAGGTCGGTCGGCAGCTTCACTTTCCCGATATCGTGGAACAGGGAGGAGAAGCCCAGTTGCGACAGCCTCGGCCGGTCCATGCCCAGCCGAACTCCCAGCGTTAAGGCGTAAATGCAAACGTTGGTGGAGTGGGCGTACGTGTAATCATCGTAGTTCTTGATGGCCGCAAGTTCGATAAGCGAGGATTCATCCCGCATCAGGTGATCGATTAGCGAATGCACCACCCGTTTGGTCTTGGCGACGTTGATCTCCTTGTCCTGAGTCGAATTGACGATGACTTCCTGCACCACTGTCATGGCCTGATAGAAGCTGCTTCGCGCCATCTGGCGGAACTGGCGTCGCACTTCCTCTGAGACCGACGGTTCATCGACTCCCGCTTCCTTGACCGAAAGCAACTTGATGCGCGACCAACCGTGCGTTTTGAGCTCGGTAGAGAGCCGCTCAAGATTGGTGGACGTAGGCTTGACGGCTGACATGAACTTGACGAATGCTTTTATCTCTGCCAGATCGATATCGGATCGGAACGTGACGCCGCCCACGCCCAGAGTCCGCCACTCAGCCGCTACCGCAATCGCTCCGGTACCGCCCTGGTCATCGAATCGCGCCATCCGCTCGTTGACGAAGTAGCGTCCGGCGATAACCTTGATGGCGACATCGCCGGCCTCTTGAGATACTGCCTGAAGGGCCTCGAAGAAGTTCGTGCTCTGATTGACGAAGACGCTGTTATTGGCTTCCATGATCCG
>DATKJY010000333.1:0-4314 GCA_035543175.1 Candidatus Acidiferrum sp. | reverse complement strand
AAACATCCACATGATAGGGTGGGCAAATGCGAAGACTATAATCCCAAGCCCCAGCATAATTCCCGTCGCCAACACAATCGACTTGTCGGCCGTCTCTTTTGCCCTCTCCGTCTTTTCACCACCCACATTGTGCCCAATAAGCGCCGCAAGTCCGAGGCCGATCCCTGCCAGCATCGCGACACCAATCGCGGTCACCTGGTTCCCCACTCCATATGCAGCAACCACAGCCGTTCCGAACGGAGCCACCAGACTTGTCAGGACGACACGTGCGCCGGCAAACGACATATCCCCAATCCAGGATGGTATTCCGATCCGGGTCGTACGCCACATCGAAGTCAGCGTCATCCGCTCCCTGCTCTTCAGATGGAGTTTCACGTTCGTCGTGCCGGAGAACATCTGATACGCTCCAACTGCGAACACAATCGTGAAGCTGGCCACCGAGGCCAACGCCGCGCCGCGAATCCCGAGCGCGGGCAAACCGAAATAGCCGAACATCAGCAAGGGATCGAGAATCATGTTCAGAATGTTGGCCCCCAGCATCAGCGCCATCGCTTGATGCGGATTGGCGACCCCGCGCATGGCCGTGTAGATAGAGAATGTCGCGTACATGATTCCCTGACCCGCGAACATGATCTGACCGTATTGAATTCCCAGTGCCAGAGTGTCCCCTTGCGCTCCTACGTATCGAAGCATCGGCTCGACAAAGATGAACCCGAAGACCCCAAACAGCGCCCCGAGCGCCAGCTTCATGACCAGCGTCTCTTTTATCACCACCTCGGCCAGATCGAACGCCTTCTCACCATATCTCTGCGAGATGACCGCTACCGACCCGGGCCCGATAAGGCTATTAAACGAAAAGAAGAGCCAGTGAATCACGGCGAAAAACGTCACCGCTGCCACGCACGATTCGCCCTGAGGGAGACGAGCTACCCACCAGATATTGACCAGGGAATACGTGTGCTGCATGAGGAAACCGAACATCGATGGCAGCCCCATTTTGAGGATGGAGCCCATGACCGGACCTTCCGTGTAGTCCGTTCGCCGCTTGCCGTTCTCAATGGTCGATGTCATGTGAACACCAAGATACACGAATCAATGACTTCTGAAAAGAAGAAGCAGCCACCAAGGAAAAGGCCCCGGAGGAATTCTCCAGGGCCATTTACTAAACCTCGGTTGGACTTCTAGATGAACAGCGGAGCGAGCACCAGCGTAATCGTTGAAAGCAGTTTAATGAGAACGTGCAGCGATGGTCCCGCCGTATCCTTGAACGGATCACCGACAGTGTCCCCTACCACGGCCGCGCCGTGGGTCGGGTTCTTGGCCTTGGAACCGTCCGACAACGTAATGTACTTGCCGCCGTGTGCCCCGGTCTCGATATACTTCTTGGCATTATCCCAGGCGCCACCGCCGTTATTCAGGAACAGCGCCATCAAAATGCCTGTGATGGTGCCGACCATAAGCAGACCGGCTACCGCCTCGGCAGAGATAAGCGGGTCATCAGGAGTTATAAACGCCTTGAAAATCAGTCCGACCGCAATGGGTGTCAACACAACCAACAGACCCGGCGCCACCATCTTGCGGAGAGCCGATCTGGTCACGATGTCAACACATGAACCGTAATCAGGCTTGAAATCCTTAGGAAACTGAATGATGTCATTGATGCGCTGGAGCTTGGAGTACTGTCTGCGCACTTCTTCGATAATCGACTGCGCTGCCTTGCCGACCGCCCGAATCGCCATCGAGGAGAAAAGGAAGACAAGTGCCGCACCCAGCAAGCCGCCTACAAAAACCACCGGCTTTGCCAGGTTGACCGCGTGAAGTGGCGTGCCGGCATAGTTGGCGACCTCATCCATATAGGCCTGGAACAGCAAAAATGCCGCCAGAGCCGCCGACCCGACTGCATACCCCTTGGTAAGCGCTTTTGTCGTGTTGCCGACCGCATCCAGCCGATCGGTCTTCTTGCGGATCTCCTCCGGCTGCTGCGACATCTCGACAATACCGCCAGCGTTATCCGTAATCGGGCCAAATGTGTCCATGGCCAGGATGTAGGCCGCCGTGGCCAGCATGCCCATCGTCGCCACGGCCGTTCCGAACAACCCCGCATGCGGCAAACCGCTCGAATTGCCAAGGTAGTACGACATCAGAAGCGCCGCACCCATAACAAGCGCCGGCATCCAGGTGCATTCGAGCCCGACGCCGATTCCAGCAATGATGTTCGTTGCAGGACCTGTCTTCGACGCTTCCGCGATCGTCTTGACCGGATTATAGCGATACTCAGTGTAGTACTGAGTGATATAGACGAACGCCACCGATGTCAGCACGCCGATAATTCCGCACAGGAAGAAATGCCACCACGCATTGGGGGCAGCCGGAGAATCCAGCAACCAGCGTGTTGCGCCGCCGAATGCTATCATGGCGAGTATAACCGCGACATAGTACCCCCGATTGAGGGCCTGCATCGGATCCATCTTTTCCTCTTTGTCCATGCGGACCGATACGATACCGATAATCGACGCAATAATACCAAACGCGCGAGCGACCAGCGGGAACATCATCACACCTATGATGCCAGCGGAGAATCCCATACTCGCATTCTGGGCCGCGGTCGCCAGAGAAGCTCCCAGGATCATGGCGCCGATATTCTCGGCAGCTGTCGACTCAAACAGGTCCGCGCCACGGCCGGCGCAGTCGCCAACGTTGTCGCCGACCAGGTCGGCGATGACCGCAGGGTTGCGCGGGTCATCTTCCGGAATCCCGGCTTCGACTTTCCCCACCAGGTCGGCGCCGACGTCCGCCGCCTTAGTATAGATACCACCACCAAGCTGAGCGAACAGCGCCACAAACGAGGCGCCAAAACCGTAGCCCACAATCAGCAGAGGAATCTTTGTAGGCTCGACCCCGCCGAACGCCGACACCAGCGCATACAGCCCCGCCACGCCGAGCAGACTCATAGCTACTACGAGGAGACCGGAGACGGCGCCACCGCGAAGGGCAATCCGCAGGGCATCGTTTAAGCTTGTAAGAGCCGCGCTCGCTGTGCGAATGTTGCTGCGAATCGACACCCACATGCCGACATAACCCGCTATTACCGAGCAAAGCGCCCCGAGAACAAACGACAAGGTGATCCAACTGGCTAGAGCCAGAGGGCTCCCCACCGGGTCAAATTCACGATGACTTCTGATGAAACCGTAGCCAATGAAGAGAACGGCTGCAAACAGCACCGCCAGTAAAATAATCGTCCGGTTCTGTCGGCGGAGGAATGCCTCGGCACCTTCCTTGATCGCGTTGGAGATTGTCTGCATCGCCTGTGAACCGGTTCCCTTGCTTAATACCCACCTGGCGAGCAGATAGGCCGCAATGAGTCCGAGCACACTAATGCCGATTATCAGTCCCAGTAACAGGGCTGCGCTCATCGGGTCTTCCTTTCCATTCTATTTAGATCGTTTCTGTTCCCAAAGGACAGGCGGCACAAAAAAGCACTAATCTCTTAGTGCTTGTCATTCCTTAATGTGGTGGGGGAAGGATTCGAACCTTCGAAGGCATCGCCGGCAGATTTACAGTCTGCTCCCTTTAACCACTCGGGAACCCCACCAAACATCATGTTGAGTCCATCTGTCGGCCTCTGCCGCCGAAAGACAAGGGGCAATTATACGGGCGAGTCCTGGAAAAATCAATCTAAATATGTCCGCTCAATGAAATTGTACCGGGCCGCCTGAACCTCAACCAACACTTCAGCTCTACCGCATATCCAATTACGTATCAGCTCGTTACTGCATGCTGTTACCGGTCGTCCTCACTGGCTGTCGACCGTGACTTCCACCTCTTGCTCGCGGTTTTTTCTGAAGCGCGTGAAGCCCGACCACGTCGAATTCAGGTCCCGGCGAAGAGCCTCCCGCGACGGGTTCGTCGAGCGACGCGCTCTCCTCACATCCGCAAACAGCACCCAGACCACCATGCCAAAGAATGATAACGCACCGGCAGCCAGCACGAACATTGACCGGCGCGGCCCCGACTTGACGCTAGCGAAGCTGGCTTTATCCAATACCCGCACTATCGCCATGTCTTTCTGAGATTCAAATAATGCCACTTCATACTGTTGACGGAGATACATATACCCCTGCGATAGGATGTCGACATTTCTCTGCAGTCGTCCCAGAAGCTTCGTAAGTTCCGGATCACTGCTGCCCGGCCACCCGCGATTCACTTTTTGGAATTGTTCGAGGCTGTCCTCTGCCACCTGAAGTTCCTGTGACTTGTCGTTCATCTGTCGTTCCAGATACGACGCGTTTTCGCGCGCTTGGGAGCGACGCTTGT
>DATKJY010000332.1:0-4416 GCA_035543175.1 Candidatus Acidiferrum sp. | reverse complement strand
ATACTGGTGGCGTAAAATGAGTTTGTTACGTTTTTCACAATAGAGAGCAGCACTGCTTATGTCCAAAACCAAGATAATCGTCATTGGGGCCGGGGTGATGGGCCAGGGTCTGGCCGAAGCTGTATCTATCACCGGCCACGAAGTAACCGTGATCGACCGCTCTGAGAAGCTGGCATCGGAAGGCCTCAAGCATGTCGGCGAATCAATCGATCGGGGCATCGTGCGCTGGGGGTACACGAAATCGGAGAAGAAAGCGATTCTTTCCCGGATTCACACCAGCGCTGATATGAAAGAGGCTGACGAGGCTGAAATCGTGCTCGAAGCGATTTATGAGAATCTCGAGGACAAGAAGGCCTTGTTTGCCGAATTGGATCGCCTCTGCCCGCGCGAAACCGTGCTTATCACGAACACCGGCACGCTCTCGGTAAGCGAAATCGCGGCGGCGACTTCGCGACCGGAAAAAGTGATCGGCATGCATTTCCTAAATCCGGTCACCAAGATTCCGCTCGTTGAAATCGTAAAAGGTCTCAAGACGAACGACGACACGTTCAAGAAGGCGGTCGAGTTTGCGGACCTTCTGGAAAAGAAATGGATCACCGTTTACGAATATCCCGGCTATGTGACGACCCGCATTATCGTGCCGCTTCTCAATGAAGCCATGCACGTTTTGATGGAAGGAACGGCATCGGCTGAAGATATCGACGAAGCGATGAAGCTCGGATTCGGGTTCAATGTCGGCCCGCTGGCGCTGGCGGACATGATGGGGCTGGATGTAGTCATGTCCTGGATGTTGAATCTTCTCGACGAGTTGTCCGATCACAAGTATAATCCGTGTCCGCTGTTGCGGAAGCTGGTCCGGGCCGGGCATCTCGGCGTGAAGACCGGCAAGGGATTTTTCGAATACGATGCCGACGGGATGCGAGTCTCGGCGCGCATTAACGGAGCGATGGAGACGGTCAAATGAAGATACTGGTTCTCAACTGTGGATCATCATCGGTCAAGTATCAGCTTATCGATACCGAGACGCAATTGGCGATGGCCAAAGGGCTCGTCTCCCGAATCGGGATGTCGGAGTCGGTTCTCTCTCACAAGCCCTGGGATCGGCCCGAGGTGAAGGTTTCGGCGGAGATTCTCGACCACATCGTGGCGATTGAATTTGTCGTGTCGATGCTCCTCTCCCCCAATCACGGTGTCATCAAGGACAAGTCCGAGATTCACGCGGTTGGGCATCGTGTCGTTCATGGCGGCGAGGAGTTCACGGAGTCAGTGCTGATTACGCCCGAGCTGATGTCGACTCTTCGTTCGCTCATTGAGCTGGCGCCGCTGCATAATCCGCACAACATCCGCGGCATCAACGCCTGCCAGAAGACCCTTCCGAATGTGCCGCAAGTGGCCGTGTTCGATACGGCGTTCCATTACAAGATGCCGCCGCACGCGTACATTTACGGCATACCGTACCTGTTTTATAAGAAATACCGGATTCGCCGCTATGGGTTTCACGGGACATCGCACCGGTATGTCAGCGAGCGCGCTTCGGCAATGCTCGGCCGCCCGATCACGGAATTGAAGTTGATCACCTGTCATCTGGGGAACGGGTGCTCGGTAGCGGCGATTGACGGTGGCGTGTCGATTGACACTTCGATGGGCTTTACCCCTCTTGAGGGGTTGCTCATGGGGACTCGTTGCGGCGATATCGATCCGGCTATCATTCTGCATATCATGGCACGCGAAGAACTCACGCTGCATGAAGGGAATACGCTCTTGAACAAACATTCCGGGTTAGCGGGGATTTCGGGCGTATCCTCGGACATGCGCGAGATTATCGAGGGCGCGGACAAAGGGAACGGCAACGCCAAACTTGCTCTCGACATCTATTGCTACCGCATGAAGAAATATATCGGCTCGTATGCGGCGGCGCTTGGCGGTCTGGATGCGGTCATCTTTACCGCCGGGGTCGGAGAAAACTCGGCAGTCGTCAGGAAACTGAGTTGCCAGGGGCTCGAGTTCCTCGGCATCAAGATCGATGACGCCAAGAACGGATCGGCGGTCGGAAAAGAAGTCGATATCTCGGCGAGCGACGCCACGGTCCGGGTCCTCGCGATTCCGACCAATGAAGAACTCGTGATCGCTCGCGACACGCAGGCGATTGTCGAGTCACATAAACCTAACGTGACTCAAGCGGTCAAGACGTCGTAACATAAGCGTTTGATCGTTTTCACAGGCTTTTGAAAGAAAGGCGCCGACCAAGGCGCCTTTTCTATTTCTGAATCTCTCGCAATTGCACACGGATGTACAACTCAGATTAGTTCGTTGACAATCTGAAGCGGCCATCGTATGAATATCGTCGGGAGTCTGCATGTTTGTCCTGTACGCGTCACTGCCGGTCCTTCTCGTAGTTGCTGCGGTGCTTGCACTGGCCCGGCTCGCCGCCCCCAGAGGAGGCACGACTACCTACTTGAACTCTCTGGAGCATCTCGTCCAGCGCATGGAATCTTGCCTTGGCCGCTTCAGCCCGGCTATGCTCTTTTCGACACTTCTGATGGGACTGGCTGGTTTGTACGTTCGGCCGGCAACACACTGCACGCATAACGGCTGCCTGTATGTCTGGCTCTCTCAGAATCCGTTTGCAGTTCACACCGATGTCGCTTTCCCTTATCGGATACTTACTCCTCTCATCAGCTATCTATTGGGATTGCGCGGCCAGTTGATTCTCGTCACCAATCTACTCTTCTCGACTCTTCTCATTGCCCTGACCTATCTGTACTATCGGACGCAAGCGGCGAGGCCGCTCGACGCCCTGGTCGGTGCGGCAGCGGTCACTTTCTCGATGACCACGCTGTCCAGCATCTATTACGGAGGGTATTGCGACGCTCTCACCTATGTTCTGGTGTTTCTGATGTGGCAGTGCCGCCGGCGGAGGCTGCTTTCGTACGTTCTCTTTCTCCTGGGTATGTTTAACCGGGAGTCGATGCTGTTTCTTCTGCCGTGGTTCATGTATCTGAATTTTGTGGAAGGCGAGAAAAGGTGGCGGCGGCTGAGGTGGGATATTCTCGGATTTGGTGTGGCCCTGGCGCTTTATGTACTTTTTCGGATGTGGATAGCGTCGCGCCAGGAAGTCGTCTTCTCTCTCGCTTACTACCTTGACCCGGTTCTCAAACGACCGCTGGCGTGGTTTTTCAGTTCATATCCGCAGTGCCTGCTGGGACTCTTCTCGGTATTTAAGTTGCTCTGGTTATTTCCGATCGCCGCCGCCATTTCGATGTGGAGAAACGGCGAAAAAAGCGGCGTCGTTTCCATGATCATTCTTACAGCTTGTGCTAGTTCACAGCTTCTGGTGGCGGCGGATTCATCGCGGATGCTCTCGTTAGGATTCCTGCTCATAGTAATTTCGCTTGAGCATCTGTTCCGGGTGAACCCGTGGAAGATTCGGTCCTGGATGGGGTGGGTCTTGATGGCCAATCTGTTCGTTCCCCAGCTTTACACGGCAGCACATATTATTGAATTGATGCGTCCGCTTATATCGCAGATTATTCAGCCGATGCCGTACTAGGGCAATAGAAAACCCGGTGATGTTCTATCACCGGGTTTTCCAATCAAATTCCGTCGAACGAACTCACAGATTCCCTATGATATTGGTGGCAAACTGCGAAGTGCTCACTTTCGTGGCTCCCGGCATCTGCCGCTCCAGATCATAGGTGACCGTTTTCTGCTGAATGGTCTTTTCCAAGGCGCTCTCGATCATCTTGGCGGCTTCCACCCAGCCGAGATATTCCAGCATAAGGACTGCCGAGAGAAGCAGCGAACCCGGATTTACCATATCCTTGTCGGCATATTTCGGGGCGGTGCCGTGCGTTGCCTCGAAGACTCCGATGAAATCTCCGATGTTCGCGCCCGGCGCCATGCCCAGACCGCCAACCTGAGCGGCGCAGGCATCGGACAGGTAGTCGCCGTTCAGGTTCGGAGTCGCCAGAACTTCGTACTCGTCCGGACGAATCAGAATCTGCTGGAACATGGAATCAGCAATTCGATCTTTGATGATAATCTTCCCTGCCGGTGCGGTCCCTTCGTGGTTTTTGTAGACCTCATCTTCGGTGATAGTGACGCTGCCGAACTCCTTTTTCGCAACCTCGTACCCCCAATCCCTGAACGCGCCTTCGGTGAACTTCATGATGTTCCCCTTGTGCACGAGCGTGACGGAGGTTCGTTTGTTGTCTATAGCGTACTGGATCGCTTTCCTGACCAGCCGCTTGGAGCCGGTAGCGGAGATCGGTTTGATGCCGATTCCGGAGTCCTGACGGATGGTGGTCTTCATGGTTTTGTTGAGCCACGTGATGACTTTTTTGACCTCGGGCGTCCCCTTCTTCCACTCGATTCCGGCGTAGACATCTTCGGTGTTTTCACGGAAGATGACCACGT
>DATKJY010000331.1:0-3224 GCA_035543175.1 Candidatus Acidiferrum sp. | reverse complement strand
TAGTTTCCTCGCGTTCCTCGCGGTATTGAGTATCAATCTCGGCGTGTTGAATCTCCTGCCTGTGCCGGTGCTCGATGGCGGTCACCTGGTGTTTTTTCTCGTCGAAGCGGTGATTCGCAAACCAGTTGCAATCAAATATCGGGAAATGGCTCAACAGGTCGGGATCTGCCTGCTAGGGCTTCTCATGGTTTACGCGTTCTACAACGATATCGTGAGATTCTTCGAAAAGCAGGTCGGTGGATGAGAATTCTTGGGATCGATACCGCCAGTGCTATCGCAAGTGTCGCACTGGTTGACGAAGGTGAGTTGATCGCCGAAGAGTTTCATGAACCCGCCAAATCGAAGGTCGAAGCCGCGTCTGTCCGATTAGGCGGCAATCACGCCGAGTTCATTCTTCCCGCGATTCAATCCTTGCTAGAGCAAACGCACACCGTCGTCTCCAGCCTTTCTGGCTTGGCGGTGACGATCGGCCCGGGTTCGTTCACGGGGGTGCGCATCGGACTCGCCACTGTCAAAGGACTCGCCTACGGGTGCGGATTGCCGGTGGTTGGCGTTTCAACTTTGCAGGCGAACGCAGTGCGCGCGAAAGAATTTTCCGGCTTGATTTGTTCGCTCCTCGACGCGCGCAAGAATGAAGTCTATGTCGCGCTTTTTCGCCGGGACGGTGAAGCCCTGAGTCGGTTGACGGAGGACGCGGTTGGTCCCATCGATTTCGTCATCGACCTGTTGCGGATACATGGTATCACAGAGAAGCGCCCGGCGTTGCTCGTCGGGGACGGTGCTGTTGTGTACGAATGCCAGTGGACCCGCTCGTTCGGACCTTCGGTGAAGATTTCCCTTGGTCGGGAATACGGTTCGCTCGCCGCGCAGGCTGCGCGACTTTCGGAGCACCGCTTTCGCTCTCGGTCAGTGGACGACGTCGGGGCCGTGGAGCCGATTTATTTACGTTGGTCGGAAGCCGAGCGCAAGTTAAGATTGTCAACGCTAACTAGTTGATAAACTAGTCGGAACTTTCATTGACAATGGTGGGACCCTAAGTTAGATTGAGTTCCGCTCAAAAATTGCCACAAATCATTAAAAAGGAGGCCGCCGTATGGAATTAAAGGAAGAACACGCGATTGTCTCCCTGCTCGACAAGGATCCCGAGTTGCGAAAATTTTATGAAGAACATCGCGAGCTCGAGAAGCAGCTTGCCGAGTATCAGAACAAGCACCACTTGACAGCGGCAGAAGAAGTAGAAATGAAACGAATTCAGAAGCTTAAACTGGTCGGTAAAGACCGGATGATGGAAATCCTTGAAAGGCATCGCAACGGCGACGCGAGTCAATAGGGAGAGCACGTATGAAGCTGATGACCGGAGCGGAAATCTTCTGTGAGTCTCTGCGGCGTGAAGGGGTCAAAACGATCTTCGGTTTGCCTGGCGGAGTCGTGCTCAAGATTTTCGATGTGCTCTGCCAGCAAAAAGACCTCGATCTTGTGCTCACGCGTCACGAACAAGGCGCCGCACACATGGCCGAAGGTTACGCCAAAGCTACCGGCAAGCCCGGCGTCGTGCTGGTAACTTCGGGCCCGGGTATGACCAACATCGTCACCGGCTTGGCTGATGCCTATATGGATTCGGTTCCGCTGGTCGCATTTACCGGACAGGTCTCGACAGATCTTATTGGCAATGACGCCTTTCAAGAGGCGGACAACGTCGGTATCAGCCGCCCGTGCACCAAGCACAACGTATTGGTGAAAGACGTCGCCGATCTGGCGCAAACCATCAAGGAGGCATTTTATATCGCTACGAGCGGCAGGCCCGGGCCGGTGCTGGTTGATATTCCAAAAGATGTGAGCGTTGCGAAGACCGAATTTAAATATCCGGACAGGGTCCAACTGCGCGGCTATAACCCCACGGTGAACGGCAACAAACACCAGATTAAACAGGCTGCGGAAGAGATCATGAAGGCGAAAAAGCCGATGATCTACGTCGGCGGCGGCGCGGTGTTCTCCGACGCTGCCGATGAGATTCGCGAGCTTGCCGAAATCACCCAAATCCCAGTGACGATGACGTTGATGGGCCTGGGCAGTTTTCCGGGGACTCATCCGCTATCGCTCGGCATGTTGGGCATGCACGGCGGTTACTGGACCAACATGGCCATGCACCACTCCGATTTGCTGATCGCGGTCGGCGCGCGTTTCGACGACCGAGTTACTGGTAAGCTTTCGGAGTTTTGCCCGGAGGCGCGCGTCGTTCACATCGATATCGACCCCACCTCGATCAAGAAAACTTTTCATGCACACATACCGATCGTCGGTGATGTCAAGACGGTTTTGCGGCAGCTCAATGTTATGCTCCGTTCCACGGACGGTCATCCCGCGCACGTTAGACATTTGCGGGCACCATGGCTCAAGCAGATCGACGAGTGGAAGGCGGCGCATCCGCTGTCGTACAAACAGGACGAGAAGATTGTCAAGCCGCAGTACGTTATTGAGAAGCTTTACGAACTCACCAAGCACGATGCGATCGTCGCCACCGACGTGGGACAGCATCAGATGTTTGCCGCGCAATATTTTAAAGGTAACCGGCCGCGAACCTGGCTAACGTCCGGCGGCTTAGGAACGATGGGTTTTGGCTTTCCGGCCGCAATCGGTGCGCAGAAGGCATTTCCCGACCACTTGGTCGTGTGCATCACCAGCGAAGGCAGCTTTCAAATGAATCTGCAGGAACTGGTGGTCGCCGCCGAGCACAAGCTGCCGGTGAAAATCGTGTTGCTCAACAACGGGGTGCACGGCATGGTGCGACAATGGCAAGATCTTTTCTATGAGGGCCGCTACTCAGCGAGCATACTCGGCAAGATGCCGGACTTTGTGAAGCTCGCCGATGCTTATGGCATCAAGGGACTTCGAGCCGTCAAGCCGAGCGAAGTCGAAGCAGTGCTCAGGGAAGGTCTGAAGCACAGAGGGCCGGTGTTGATGGACATCCATACCGATCCTTACGAGAACTGTTATCCGATGATCCCTGCTGGCGGAGCGCAACATGAGATGCTCCTCGAAGATCCGCCCGAACTGAAGCTCGCGAAGAAAGGCGGAACTCACAAGAGAAAGGTGGACGAAGGGGAGGGAGTTCTTCCTGCCTGATCGATTTCGCGAATGGAACATATCATATCGGTTCTGGTCGAGAACAAGTTCGGCGTTTTAGCGCGCGTTGCCGGCCTATTCAGCGCGCGCGGATACAACAT